>JAUXDP010000259.1 GCA_030618325.1 Methylococcaceae bacterium
CGGGTACGTTCCGCTTCTGCTTGTTTGGCGATAGCTCTAACCATACTTTCATCCAAATCGACGTGTTTAATTTCGACATTGGCTACTTTTATACCCCAGGCATCAGTTTGGTCATCAAGAATGGTTTGAATATCAATATTCAATTTCTCTCTTTCCGCCAGCATTTCATCCAGTTCATGCTGGCCCAAAACAGAACGCAGTGTTGTTTGCGCCAATTGGCTGGTGGCGTCATAATAATTCTCAACCTGAATAATCGCTTTGTCAGGGTCTATCACTCGAAAATAGACGACCGCATTGACCTTGACCGATACGTTGTCTCTGGAGATAACATCCTGGGTTGGCACATCCATAACAATCGTTCTTAAATCGACTCTGACCATTTGTTGAATCAGCGGGATGACAATGATGAACCCCGGCCCCTTGACCTTATAAAAACGACCGAGCATGAAAATAACGCCCCGCTCATATTCACGCAGAATTTTGAAAGCACTAATCAATAGCAATAAAACAATACTGATAAAGATATAAGTAAAATAGGTCATCATAATTATTACTCCTCTTTTTGTTGTTGATCCCGGGTCACTAACAACGTTAACCCATCGATACCATAAACGGTTACTTCTTCATTTTTGTGCAGCACTTTGGCGGTCTTTGCTCGCCATCTTTCGCTGTGTATACGAATCATGCCAATATCACTAAAGTCTTCCAATGCCACTCCTGACTCGCCTATTAGTTCTTCTCTACCACAAACAATAGGTTTACTCCTTGATTTTATGAGCAGACCTAAAGCCAAAATAAAAAATAAGGCACTGCTCAGTGCGAATCCACCCACTAACCCTAAGTTAATGCCAAATCCTGGTGCATCTGTATCCATTAAAATAACTGAACCGATAACAAAAGAAGCAACACCGCCCAACCCAAGAATACCGATGCTGGGTACAAAGGCTTCGGTAATCATCAGTGCAATCCCTAATATGATTAATGCCATACCCGCATAATTAACAGGTAATACCTGGAAGGCGTATAAAGCAAGTAATAGACTAATAGCACCCACTGTGCCTGGCACGATACTTCCTGGATTAGAAAATTCTAAAATCAACCCATACATTCCAACCAACATCAAAATATAGGCAACATTTGGATTAGTAATGACAGACAGCAATTCGCTACGCCAATCCGGCACCCTTTTTTCGATGATCGCACCGCTGGTAAGCAAGGTTATTTCTTGACCTAACACATTAACTTTTCGCTGGTGTACCTGCTGAATTAAATCCGCTTCATTTTCTGCTAACAGATCTATTACATGATGACGCAACGCTTCTTCAGAGGGAAGACTAGCCGCTTCCCGTACTGCTTTTTCAGCCCATTGTTCATTTCTACCGCGCATTTTTGCTAAGCCACGAATATAGGCAACTGCATCATTGATGACTTTATGAGCCATTGGATCATCCAGAATAACCTTCGGTTTCTGGTGTTCTTCAGACTCTTTTTCAGTCGGCTTATCTTTGCTGAAACTGCCTGGATCAATCAGTTGGACCGGTGTTGCGGCACCAAGATTAGTCGCAGGCGCCATCGCGGCAATATGGCTGGCATATAATATATAAGTTCCAGCGCTTGCAGCCCTCGCCCCGCCTGGGCCAACATAACTGGCTACCGGCACTGGGGAAGCAATAATTTTTTTGATAATGTCACGCATTGAAGTATCAAGCCCACCTGGGGTATCGATACGGATGATTATTAGCACAGCATTTTCATCTGCAGCCTTTTCCAGATTTCGGGCAATGTAATCTGAAGTTGCAGGACCAACTGGACCATCGATTTGCAATTGAATGATCCTCTTAGGAGGATCCCCTTGGGGTTTTTCTAAATTATGATTCTGGCCAAATACAAGCGGACTCAGCAATATCATTACAATTGCCTGTAAGACCATAACGATGTTGATTGGCTTTATTGCTTGCATCGTATATTATCCACTTAATATAAGGTTATTTGAGTGTACACCTGCTATTAGATTGCAGCAATTAAATAATATTCAAAAAATATGCATGATTTCTTAGAACAGCACTGGCAATTCATCCTTATAGAAGGCCTACTCTTTGTTTTGTTGGGGACAACGGCTATTATCATTCCACAAATTTTTACTGTGGCCATTGCGCTTTTTCTCGGCTGGCTTATTTTATTTGGTGGGATGATTCAAATGATGCGGACGCTATTTTTTTCTAGCATACCTGGGTTCTGGTTATGGCTGTCCATCGGGCTGTTACAAGTCATATTGGGCTTATTGCTAATTACTAACCCCCTGAAAGGTGCTTTGACCTTAACTCTTTTGCTGTTGATTTTGTTTGCTGTTGAGGGGATTAGTAAAATTTCACTGGCCTTGCTCATCAAACCATTAGCTAACTGGTCATGGATGCTATTCAGCGGTGTTACCGCTTTGATTTTCGTTGTCATCATTTTAATTGGCTGGTCAGAAGTAAGCCATTGGGTTCTAGGGCTTTTTTTAGGGGTCAATATGGTATTTCTGGGCTGGACTTTAGTTAAAATTGGTTTACATTTCAAACCTCTATGAGTTCGCGCATTTACACAGCCTTGTTTCTAATCTTCATGATGGTAATAGGAATAGGCCCCTTGCCAACTACCAGCTTGATTTGTCTATATGCTGTTATTTTCAGGCCTCACTGGTTTAAGAATCTGGTGGAAAAAATTTACCAAGAATAATTTGTGGGTACCTCTAATAATTCGAGTTTTTGCTCGAGTTCAAGGCGGATGATTTTCGAGAACCGCAGTGTATATGGAATACATGAGGATCGCAGATAATTATCCAACGCCGAAATCGGGCAAAAAGGCAATTATTAGAGGTACCCTAGTATGATTTACACCACTAGTGTTTGGATTATATGGCGCGTTCATTTTTGCCAAAAGCAAGATACTGAAACCCATTTGGTGAGGTAAAAAGGAGGATAAAGAGGGAGCTAGTCGAACATACTTTACACACAGTCATAATGATCGAAATATTCGAACCGATAACTTATAAAATTTGACTTTTAGAGGATAGTATTTTCTGTTAATCTGAAAGCGAAACAAAAATGATTCTGATAATAAGGAGTGCGACATGCAAAGGTTCAAAAATATTCTTCTAGCGTTAAACCCTGAAATGGAGGAAAAAGCTGCTCTGGATAAGGCCATCTCTCTAGCCAAGGAGAATGGAGCGAGATTGACACTTTTCTCGGTATTGAAGGAGCCTCCAGGTTTGCAAGGCTATAGTGAATCTGTTGCACAACATCAGCTAGCATCGGCTACTACTGAGCGCAAGGAATTACTTCGAAGTCTAATGATACCCTCGCACGAAGACGGTATTGATGTGGTTCTCAATGTGGTAGTGGGTACTTGCTTCCTGGAAATCATCCGTCAGGTACTGCGCAAACAACATGACCTGGTGATCATAAATGCGGAGGAGAAGGAAGGCATTCGCGCACGTCTGTTCGGAACTACCGCCATGCACCTGATGCGAAAATGCCCTTGTCCTGTTTTGGTGGTTAAGCGAGCTCAGACACGGCCTTATATTCGCATTTTGGCGGCGGTCGCTCCATCTGAGCATTACTCGAAACGGGATTCACTCAACCCACTGATCCTACAACTGGCTGGCAGCATGGCTTATAGAGAAGCGGCAGAGTTGCATGTTGTCCATGTATTGTGGCATTTTTCCGATCATACAGGTATCCAGCACACGACTGAGGAGGCTCAAGAAGCAAAGGGGCAAGTGACGTTGCAGCACAAACAGTATTTCGACACCCTGTTGGGCGAGGCTAATATCTCTAGTCTGAAACCCCACCTACACCTACTCGAAGGCGATCCCGATGAACGCATACCAGAACTGGTAAAAGAGCAGAATATCGACCTATTGGTCATGGGGACGGTCTGTCACACAGGAATCGCTGGTTTTCTGATTGGCAACACAGCGGAAGAGATACTCAACCAAGTGGACTGCTCCGTGTTGGCGTTAAAGCCAAAAGGTTTTGTTACACCGGTGACCCTTGAATAAACCTACGGTATATCGGAACAATTCTTAGAACCTGTTCAAGACTATCGCATTTCGGATTGCAGCGAATTGCCTACGCCTATCGTAGGCTATCGGCTTATCTTGGGCTGATAGCCCGGTAGGTTGGGGTGACGACAGGAACCCCAACAAGAAATATCAAGACCTCTCTCCACATTTAATCTCAGCAATACATACACCATGACCACCCCAATCTGACTTTACTACACCTTCAGAAATATATCTATGAATAGTAGAGTAAGGCCAGTCTACTGCATGATCAACATATTTATATCGTTCCCACGCTCTGCGTCACTGCCATT
>JAUXDP010000111.1 GCA_030618325.1 Methylococcaceae bacterium
CTGTCATTGTCGCGATTGTTGCCGGAATCTGGTTTCAGAATGCAGGCATAGGGTTCCTGCTGGGCTGCGCCATGGTCGTCAATTTAATTTGTGCAGCTCTGGCAGGAGCCACTATCCCACTGATATTGCAAAAAATCGGTGTTGATCCTGCTTTAGCAGGGGGTGTCCTATTGACTACGGTTACCGATGTTGTGGGATTTATGACCTTTTTAGGGTTAGCTACCTTATTTTTATTATGAAAATCTACACCCTACAAAATAAGGTTTTTAGAGTACTGTCTAGTTAAAGCTCGATTTCCAAGCCCTCATAAGCCAAGAATTGTTCAAAATCAGTATCCTTTTTTAAGCTTTTAGCAATAGCATCAAGCTCCGCATCGCTACGCGTTGGCTCATGATGCGTAAAATATAGCTTTTTAACCTTGGCTTTTTGCGCTAACTCCATCGAAGACTGATGTGTGCCATGCCCCCAACCTTGCCTACTGGCATATTCTTCCAGGGTATAGGATGAATCAATGACCAATGCATCAATGTGACTGATCGCCTGAACCAACTCATCCTGGCTCCTTTCTATCATTTGTTGATGATTGGCGAATTCGATACTGTCGGGAGCAAAATTATTGAGTAGCGGCTCATAATCGCCGGTAAAAAATAATGACTTTCCATCGCAATCAATTCGATAGCCAAAATTAATAACAGGATGATGCATCAAGTGAGGGGTGATTATCGCCGACCCAATTTTGAAAGCTTGGTTTGCCTGAACGGTCACGTATTCAACATCGGCTTTCAGTTCTGATTCAATAATAGGAAAGTAACAATATTGGAGCTGCACATTCAGAGCACGTTCAATACCTTCACCTGTATTAGCATCCCGCCCTCCATATATTTTTATTAGATTACCTGGAACGAATAATGGTGAAAAAAAGGGTAAGCCATGAATATGGTCCCAATGAGTATGAGAAATCAGAATATGGGCAGGACCAGGAAGTTTAGGAGGTAAATGAGTGGCTAACACACGGATTCCAGTACCTGCATCTAAAATAATCAGGTCGCCATCATCAGTGGTGACTTGAAGGCAAGTAGTGTTACCACCGTATTTACTTGTTTCTGGGCCAGGTGTCGGAATAGACCCCCTTACACCCCAGAATTTTAATTTCATATTTTTTCCTTATGCTCCTCGATGAATTTAGGAGGGAGCACCTTTATTAAAACATACTTTTTATTAATCTACCCTTAGAATCTAATCTCATTCGTATATACTTCGCACCATTAGTAATACTATAATAATTCTACTTTTTATAGTGAATATTTCACTAAACTTCAGGAAAAACCCCTCTTAATTCTAGAAAAACAGCAATATCATACAACATGATAGAAACCATCTATATAGAGGAAAACATTCGGCAGCATCCACGGGTTATTGAAATATGCAATCGTTTCCCCCTAGCCAGAAAAATCAGTTGCTCTCGTTACGGCGAGGTATTCAACCCCAAAGCACAAAACTTTCGACTGCAAAAACAAAAACCTGCGTTAATTTTAGCAGAGAAATATAAAAACTTTATTTTACCTGCCCCCCCAGGCTATGGCATAGGTGCAGCCAAAAACTATTATTTTTCTCACATGCTTAACTGCTTATACGATTGCCGCTATTGTTTTTTGCAAGGTATGTTTCATTCTGCAAACTATGTTTTATTTGTTAATTATGAAAACTTTCAGGATGAAATCAGGCAAATTAGCCAGGACAGCCCCGATCAACCCATCCATTTCTTTTCCGGTTACGATTGTGACAGTATGGCTTTGGAACCCGTTACTCGTTTCGCAGAAGAATTCTTGCCGATATTTGAAAACATAGATAATGCCTGGCTGGAATTACGAACTAAAAGCACTCAGATTCGTAGTTTGCTTAACACAACTCCTTTGCCAAGATGCGTGGTTGCATTCAGTTTTACCCCGGATGAAATTGCCAGAGCGATTGAACACAAAGCCCCCACTATTGAAAAACGCCTGGATGCCATGTGTAAATTACAGGAACAAGGTTGGCTGCTAGGCCTAAGATTTGATCCAGTTATATTTCAATCAGGCTGGCAACAGCAATATCAACAGTTATTTGATCAGGTGTTTTCTAGAATAAAGCTAGACCGTCTTCATTCTGTTAATTTGGGTGCGTTTCGTTTACCAGAACAATACTTTAAAAAAACTCACAAACTCTATCCTGAAGAAAAGTTATTTGCTGGTCCCCTGGAAAAAACCAATGGCATGATTTCCTACCGTCCCCAGTTGGAACTGGAAATGCTTGATTTCTGTAAGCATGCCTTACTCAAATACATTCCAGAGAACAAGTTTTTTCCATGCACAATATAACACGCACTGTTTTAGTTACCGGAGCTAGTTCCGGCATCGGCAAAGCCATTACGGAAAAGCTGTTACACCTTGGGCATCGAGTGATTGGTATTTCTCGAGATCTCAAGCGACTGAGTTATGAAGCCGGCCAATTTTCCGGAATAGAAATAGATTTAAGTAATTTGCAAAAATTGCCTGAAAAAATCAAAGCGCTGAAAAAACAATATCCTGAAATAGATGCAGTTATTTTTTCTGCGGGTATAGGTCAGTTTGGCTCACTGGAAGAATTCTCCTACTCTCAAATTGAATTGTTATTGACCACCAACTTTACTAGCCAGGCATTTTTAGCCAAGGGACTAATCTCGGGACTAAAGAAAAAGCCATACAGCGATTTAGTTTTCATCGGCTCTGAGGCCGCTTTAAAAGGCACCCAGAAAGGCACGATTTATTGTGCCAGTAAATTTGCCTTGCGTGGCTTTACCCAGGCATTAAGAGAAGAATGCGGCAAAAGTAACGTCAGAGTTTCTTTAATCAACCCCGGCATGGTTAAAACTGCTTTTTTTGACCCGCTTTCTTTTGAACCTGGAGAAGCTTCAAACCAACATCTGCTTGCTGGAGATGTAGCTGATGCCGTTTGTTATATTTTAAATGCCCGCCCCGGTATTGTTATTGATGAAATCAATCTTAACCCGGCAAATAGAGTGGTCAAAGCCAAAAATAAAACCGACCCATAGAGTAAGATCAATGGCATAATAAGTAGTTTTTTTAATCCTCACTTATGATCAACACCACGCCTCATGTCAGATAGAAAAATTCTGGTTACCAGTGCCCTGCCTTATGCTAATGGACCTATTCACATAGGACATTTGGTTGAATATATACAAACCGACATCTGGGTCCGCTTCCAAAAACAACGGGGCAATCAATGCTACTTTGTCTGTGCGGATGATACCCATGGTACACCGATCATGCTTAAAGCTGATGCGGAAGGAATTACCCCGGAAGAGCTGATTGCCAAGGTTGAAATAGAACACCTAGCCGATTTTACCGATTTCGGCATCGTGTTTGACAATTATCACAGCACCCATTCAGAAGAGAATAAACACTTTTCCGCCTTGATTTATAACCGGTTGAAGGCAGCAGGCCATATTCACTCGGCTGAAATCAGTCAGGCTTATGACCCTGTTAAAGAAATGTTTCTCCCGGATCGTTTTATCAAAGGCCAGTGCCCTAAATGTAAAGCGCCCGATCAATATGGCGACAGTTGTGAAGCATGTGGTTCAACGTATTCACCGAATGATTTATTGAACCCAGTGTCTGTCATCTCTGGCGAAAAACCGGTGGAAAAACAATCGCTGCATTATTTTTTCAACCTGGCTGATTTCACCCAGATGCTGAAAGACTGGACGACTGCCGGACATTTGCAACCGGAAGTCATCAATAAGCTATCAGAATGGCTGGAAAGTGGTTTACAGAAATGGGACATTTCCCGCGATGCGCCTTATTTTGGGTTTGAAATCCCCGATGCGCCAGGTAAATACTTTTATGTCTGGCTGGACGCACCGATTGGGTATATGGCCAGCTTTAAAAACCTTTGTGACAAATCGGGCCTGGATTTTGATGAATTCTGGGCTAAAGACAGCGACACCGAGCTTTATCATTTTATAGGCAAGGATATTATTTATTTTCACGCCCTGTTCTGGCCTGCAATGCTAAGCGGTGCAGACTTTAGAACACCGAGTGCAATTTTTGCCCACGGCTTTTTAACCGTGAACGGCGAAAAAATGTCCAAATCGCGGGGTACTTTCATCAAAGCACGCACCTATCTGGATCACTTGAACCCAGAGTATTTGCGCTATTATTTTGCGGCCAAACTCAGTGCCGGAGTTGATGATATCGATTTAAACTTCGAAGATTTTGCTCAGCGGGTAAATTCTGATCTCGTCGGTAAAGTAGTTAATATTGCCAGCCGTTGCAGTGGTTTTATCAAAAAACGATTTTCAGGCACCTTATCCGCCAACTGTTCTGAGCCGCAATTGTTTCAGGAATTTATTGCTGCGAACGCCCAAATCGCTGACTTTTATGAACGCCGCGAATTTGGAAAAGCCATGCGGGAAATTATGGCTTTGGCAGACAAAGCAAATCAATATATTGATGACAAAAAGCCCTGGATTATGGCCAAACAAGAAGGCTTGGAATCCGAGTTACATGATGTTTGTTCGATGGGCATAAATTTATTCCGCCTGTTAGTGGTTTATCTAAAACCGGTCATACCTGTGTTGGCAAGCAATGCAGAAAGCTTTTTAAACATTGATGAGCAATCATGGCCAACCACGGTAACGCCGTTACTAAGCCACACCATTAACAATTTCAAACCGCTAATGACCCGAGTGGAAACAGACAAAACCGATGCTGTCGTTGCAGCATCCAAAGAAAACCTGGAAAAAGAACCCGCTCCCCAATCGAGAAAGTTTGATGCTATTGCTGATACCATTGAATTTGAAGATTTTGCCAAACTGGATTTACGCATTGCCAAAATTATAAAAGCAGAACATGTCGAAGGTGCCGATAAATTATTACAGCTTACGGTCGATATCGGCGATGAAACTCGGAATATTTTTGCCGGCATCAAATCTGCGTATACCCCCGAAGATCTGGAGGGAAAATTGACGATTGTAGTAGCAAATTTAAAACCCAGAAAAATGCGTTTTGGTCTTTCTGAGGGTATGGTGTTAGCCGCAGGTCCAGGTGGCAAGGACTTGTGGATATTAAGTCCTGACGATGGGGCCCTAGCCGGCATGAGGGTTAAATAAGACCTGATGGTTGAGACAGACTTTGTTTTTAATCAAATTCACATAGAGGCCGCGCGCAATGCCTCAGATGATTTTAATTTGTTTCACGACAAACGAAAATGGCTACAGATCACTCACAACCCTTTCAAAGGGCCCATTGTTTTAGGTTTTCAACTCAATGCTCTGATTGAATATCAAATTCGCCTATACCGCGAGGCACATCACGAAAATAAAATTATTGAAGAAAACAACCTCCGTTATAGCAACTATCAGATTACCTTTCTAAATGCGGTAAGGCCAGAACACACCGTTAATCTGCAAATCAAAAAAACCCTGATCAAAACCATTCCCAATTTAACATTGGCTAATCGCATCGCTATTAAATCGAATGGTAAAACAGTATTGCTTGGATTTAAAAAAGAAACCCAGGAACCGTTATTTTTAGCGGATATGGACTTTTCCAATTTACCGGATTTACATGAATTAGCAGATCGAAGCATGATCCCTGAAACCCCTTATTTTTTGAAAAAAAAATATTTGAATAATGGTAATGCCAAAAATTTCCTTTCGGGTTCTCTGGCAGAGCAATCTGATTATTTCGATGAAATTGATGGCCTAGAAAATTATCCAGAAAGCTTCCCGTGTAGCCTTACTTCGGGCGCATTGCTGGAAAAAGCACAAATGGAAAACCACGATTTCAAACGCAATCCCATGGTTTATACTTCCCATGAACTTTCCATAGACCGAGAATGCCTGCGTGTCCTAAAAGACCACGATGAATTAGATATTCTGGTCAACCAACACCCTGATTCAGAAAATCTCACCTTAAACAAAACAGGAATTAAACTAAGAGTTTATGACTGCTTTGGTTTGGTAAAAGGGAAAAAAATATTATTCAGGGCAAAAATGCGCCTTGCTTCGCTGGAAGAAATTTTGAGTAACCTTGATCGTAAACGGTGAAAACTTTAGTCGATAGAATTGATGCGCTCTTGCCACAAACCCAATGTCGAAAATGTACTTTTACCGCATGTCGACCTTATGCCGAAGCTATTGCTTCCGGTGACGCCAACATCAATCAATGTCCTCCAGGGGGACAAAAAGGCATTGATGCTTTAGCAACATTACTTGATGTAAAGTCAATACCGTTAAATCCAGAATACGGCGAGGAAAAACCAGCCCGTGTTGCTTTAATTATTGAAGAAGATTGCATAGGCTGCGTTAAATGTATTCAGGCCTGCCCCATAGACGCTATTATTGGTGCGGCAAAACAAATGCATACCATCATAGCAACCGAATGCACCGGTTGTGAGCTCTGCATTGAACCATGCCCAGTCGATTGCATCACTTTACAGCCAACATCAAATGACAATGGATACCAGACTGAGAAAGCTAAAATGCGCTATGAAGCAAAAGTGCAACGGCAAGCGCAAGAAATAAAACAAAAAGCAGAGCGAGACAAGCGCAGAAAGGCAGCGTTGGCAAAATTAATAGCTGCAAAAAAATAAGCCTGTTATCAAGAATGAATAAAGAAAAACGCCATGCTATTTTTGCCCGCCTGGCCGAAGCCATCCCTGAGCCAACCACCGAACTCAATTACGTAACGCCCTTTGAATTACTTATTGCGGTAGTGTTATCTGCCCAAGCTACCGATAAAGGCGTCAACAAAGCAACGGCAAAGTTGTTTCCTGTTGCCAATACACCTAAAGCCATTTGGGACATGGGTGAAGAGAACCTAAAGGAATATATTAAAACCATTGGCCTGTATAACACCAAAGGTAGAAATATTATCAAACTCTGTCGTCAATTATTGGACTTACATAATGCCCAAGTTCCCGAAACCCGTGAGGAATTAGAAGCTTTACCCGGAGTCGGTAGAAAAACCGCTAATGTAATTTTGAATACAGCATTTGGCCAGGATACCATCGCCGTAGACACTCATATTTTCAGGGTTTCCAACCGAACACGGCTGGCCCCCGGAAAAAATGTTGTGGAAGTAGAGCAGAAACTTGAAAAATGGGTACCTAAAGAATACAAGCAAGATGCCCATCATTTGCTCATACTACATGGCAGGTATACTTGCATTGCTCGTAAACCAAGGTGTCACAGCTGTGTCATTGAAGATTTATGCGAATATAAATCCAAGATTGTCGAGTAGTACGCCAATACACTCGATAAAGAATTTGCAAATAGTTGCACTGAGGCTTAAAACTCTGTAAAAGGAACTTTCCAATCAGAATAAGGTCAGATTTTTGGGGTTTTGATTGAGACAAAAAGATTCAACTCGCCAAATTAAATAGTTTCTATTCAATCTGGTGCAACAAAGATAATAACATATTGTACATAACAAAAAATTTTGGGAGATATCATGAAAAAAATCAATAAAACACCTTTAGCCGCTGCCGTAGGTACTGCTGTCGTTTCAACTATGACTGCTAATGCGGTTAATGCCGAAGCCAACCCATTTGGCACCTCCGAGCTAACAAATGGCTACATGCAGACAGCAGAATACATTCCCTACAAAGGTAAGACCAGCAAAGCCAAAACTGAGCAAAGCTGTGGTGCAGGTATGGGAAAAAAGGAAGGTGCTTGTGGAGAAGGAAAATGTGGTGACAACTTAAAAAAAGCCGCGCCCAAAATGGAAGAAGGTAAATGCGGGGAAAACAAATGTGGTGCTATGATGGAAGGCGACAAAATGAAAAAAGGCATGGAAATGTCTTGTGGCGCTATGATGAAAGGAAAAGAAGGTGCTTGCGGCGATATGAAAAAGTAACCTGAGTGAGCCAGGCTGAAATAGCCTGGCTATACCTCTACACAACGGCGTGAAGCAACGGGAGATTTGTTTCTACTAGCCAAAAAACCCTAATAAAACCAAGGCATTAAAATGAATGCAACACAATATAAGGTTAACGGCTCAGGCTTGGGTCTCCGCAGATCCTTCCTCAACGAAATAGTAGCTCAGCCTGTTGAAGATATTGATTTTTTTGAAGTTGCACCTGAAAACTGGATGAATATTGGTGGAAAATTAGGCAAACAGTTTCGCTCCATGACAGAAAAATTTCCATTTATCTGCCATGGATTATCACTCTCCATTGGTAGCCCAGACCCGCTTGATGAAGAATTTGTTAAAACGCTAAAAACATTCATGGTGGACCATCAAATTCAATTTTATAGCGAACATCTCAGTTATTGCAGTAGTGATGGCCATTTATATGACCTAATGCCCATTCCGTTTACTTCCGAGGCTGTCAGTTACGTAGCTGACCGTATCCGACGAGTACAAGACATTCTGGAGCAAAAAATAGCCATAGAAAATGTCTCTTATTACGCCGCCCCAGCACAGGAAATGGATGAAATAGATTTCTTTAATGCTGTTATTACAGAAGCTGACTGTGATGTACTGATTGATATTAATAATATTTATGTTAACAGCGTCAATCATGGTTACGATGCCGAAGCCTTTTTGAAAGCAATACCCGCGCAACGAATTGCCTATGCACATATTGCCGGGCATTATGTTGAGGCTGAAGATTTTCTGGTAGATACTCACGGAGCTGATATTATCGATCCTGTCTGGAAATTATTGGGTAAAGCCTACGAACTTTACGGTGTATTTCCAACATTGCTGGAGCGAGATTTCAATATTCCAGCATTAGAAGAATTGGTCAAAGAAGTAAAAACCATAAAGGCGGTACAATACAGCTGGGGAAAACAGCATGATAAGCAGTCAGCTTAAAAACGTGTCTTTTAAAGACAAGCAGGTTGAATTTTCGACCTATATCAGAGACCCAAAAAATAATCCTGCCCCAAGCGATGTAAAAATCCAGCGCATGGAAATGTACCGGACCCTGATTTTTAATAATGTTGAAGGCTTTATATCCAGTAACTTCCCGGTGCTAAGAAGGATTTATGAAGACCATCCTTGGGAAGCAATGGTGCAAGATTTTTTCAGTCTCCATTCTAGCAAAACCCCCTATTTTTCCGAGATTGCCGAAGAATTTCTACATTATCTTGAATACGAACGAGAGTCTCACCCGGAAGATCCTCCCTTTCTTCTGGAATTAGCTCATTATGAATGGGTAGAAATGGCCGCATCAATAGCGCCGGAACATTTACCTAAACATAACTTAGATCAGGAAGAAGCCAATGAAGACAGTTCGCTGAAATTGTCACCACTAGCCTGGCCACTTGTTTATCAGTATCCTGTTCACAAACTATCGCCAGAATTTCAGCCGACTACTCCACCTGAACAACCGACCTTTTTATTAGTTTTCCGTGACCGTGACGATGAAGTCCGATTTTTAGGGATCTCGCCGATGGCGTATCAACTATTGCAGCTTATCGAGGAAAATGAAGGAATTCTCTTGTCTCACTGCGCAAAACAATTAATTTCGCAATTTAACAACATAGCCCCAGAGGTAATAAATAAAGGGATACTGGAAACCATTAAAGAAATGGTAAGTAAGGACGTTGTTTTTCTTGATAAGCCTTAGGTTCTGTTCAGATTGCGTCTGATTTTTGTGAGTACAAGGAAAAAGTGCACAGTTTATACGTATAAATGAGCACTTTTGACGCCGTAATCGCGAAAATCAGGCGTGAGCTGAATAGAAACCTTAGTTCTTTCTCC
>JAUXDP010000161.1 GCA_030618325.1 Methylococcaceae bacterium
CACTTTGTCCAATATATCGGACTGATGAAATTGCAATGAACTAATATTCAGTGCTAATTTAAATTCTTCAGGAATTAACCCCTGTATTTTCCAACCTTGCAAATGTATATTGAATTGTTCAAATAACCAATCACCTATAACCAGAATTTGCCCTGTCTCTTCTGCTAAAGGAATAAATTCAACAGGTGAAATATTGCCTTTAGTTTTATGGTTCCAGCGCATTAATGCTTCCGCACCAATTAAACGCCCTGTTTGCAAACATAGTTGTGGTTGATAATTCAGATACAATTCATTGTTAGCTATCGCATTTCGTAAGTCTGATTCCAACGTAAGCCGGTACAATGACCTTTCGTTCATTGCCTTGGTGTAATACTGAAAATTATTTTTGCCGTTTGCTTTAGCGTTGTACATAGCTGTATCCGCATTTTTTAGTAATGCTTTAATACTTTCACCATCATTGGGTGAAACAGCGATACCAATACTAAAGGTCACGTAGACCTCATGCCCATCCAGATTAAAAGGCTTTTCGAGTGCCTTCAACAACCGCTTTGCAACACTAGCCGCAACGTCTTCATTGGGTATATCGGCTAAAAAAACGGTAAATTCGTCCCCGCCTAATCTACCTAAATCAAACCGATTTATTTCAATAGAACTAGCTCGAAAGACTCGATCAGAAACAATACTCTTAATCAGCCTGTGATTGCTGGCTTTATATTTTTTCTCCTGTTCTGCTGTTCGCACACAGCTCTTCAATCTTTCAGCAATTTCACAAAGCAACAAGTCCCCAAAATTATGCCCCAAAGAATCATTTACCCTTTTAAAATCATCCAGATCAATAAATAATAATGCGGATAACAGCTTATATTGCTTGTTACTGGCTAAAATTTTGTCCAGCACCATTAAAAATGATTCCCGGTTCATCAATCCGGTAAGTGAATCGAAATAAGCTAGTGTTCTAACTTGACTCTCAATATTTCGCCGATCAGTAATATCCTGCAGGGTCCCTATGCAATCAACAACTTCATTAGCATCATTTTTAATAACATTGCCTATATGGGAAATTATTTTTTTGTTACCCTCGCTCGTTACGATCTCATGCTCTAATTCAAAACTGACATTATTATTGACACAACTCACTATCGCCTGTCTGACAGCTTCAGTATCTTCAGTGGACACATGTCCAAGAAAGTCCTGCAAAGCGAAACTTTTCCTTGTTTGTAAATTTATTTCTAAAATATCATAAATGGTATTCGACCATTTAAACGTCTCATCAGTCAGGTTATAGTCCCAATTGGCAATTTTGGCGATTTTTTGTGCTTTAGTCAGCCGCTCTTCACTAGACAATAAAGATAAATTAATTTCATGGGCACGCAACAAAAATTGGATACGATAAATTAAAATGGTCCAATTTAATGGTTTTCTGGAGAAATCAGTTGCACCTGCCTGAAAGGCATTTTCAATAGATTCGTAATCATCTTTACCGGCAATAAACAAAATGGGTTTATCATTACTCACCGTGTGATTACGTAGATTACGGCACACCTCTACACCGGTCATATCGGGCAATTCATAATCCAGCAACAACAAATCAGGAGTGTGTTCAAGAGCACTCTGGATACCCTCTTCGCCAGTTCCAGCCGTTATTACCTGGTAACCATGCTGCGTTAACTTTTTTTTTGCAAGTAGACGTAAAGTTGGGTCATCGTCTACAATCAATATTTTATGGATTTTATTGGGTTCCATAGCAGCTCATTTAACCCTTGAGAATTTTTTCATAGGCCATTTCTACCAGATGATATTCTTCGACAATGGGCTTCCATAATTCTTCCACTTCCTGATAATCGCCCTGCTTTGCTACAGTTTCTAGCTTCTTAAACAAATCGGATAGTCTTTTTGCGGCAACATTGCTACTGCTTGATTTTAATTGATGGGCATATTTTGCGATGGCTTCAATTGATTTTTCTAAAAAAGCAGTTTCAATTTGGCGAAAAACTTGCTCGGCATTAGTAAAATAAGTCGCACTTATTTGAGTAATAAATTGTTTTGACCCTGGATCGTCCATTTCCATTAGCTCTTCAATTATCGCCTCATCTAAAACATTTTGAGTTGAAGGCTCATCATCTGGCTCAACTACTTTTTGTTGCTTATCTATCATTAGCCATTGCTCCATGGCATCAAGCAATTGCTTTTTCTTAAATGGTTTACTCAAAAAATCATCCATTCCCGCGTCAAGACAAGCCTCCTTATCTTCCTTAAAGGCATTCGCAGTTAAAGCAATAATTGGTGTATGTTTATCACCTTGTATTTCCAGTTGCCGTATTTCTCTGGTTGCAGAAAAACCATCCATAACCGGCATCTGACAATCCATAAAGATTATATCTAAATCGTTAGCTTTATAAGCTTCTACGGCTAATTCTCCATTAGAAGCGGTAAGAATTTTGAAACCGGTCTGCTTAAGCATGGTCTGAGCCATCAGCATATTGACTGGATTGTCTTCAACTACCAGTACTTTTAGCTGACCCACCATTTCACTAAAAATAACATCCGACAAATCTTCACTCATTAACCCGTTAATCTGTTCAACCATATGAAGATTGTCATTACTGACTTTGATGAAAGATATATTTGTTAAACGCTTAATCTCTTCACTATTTTCGTTGTCCTCTATGCAATATGCAGCGACTATTTTTTGATCGCTTTGAAGTTTAAATTTATGCCACTGTAAGGCCTGTTCAAAACTTCGTGGAGTAAATAGCAGTACAGCGTATTTTTGTACTAAAGCAGGTTGCTGCCGTAACAATTGTGCTTTTGTTGAATCTATAACCTCTACATTATAGTCTAATTGTTTTAACTGAATTGCAAGAGCAGATTCAGGTGTATCATCAAATAACGCGATTAGAGGTTTCGCTATCAAATCCTTTTCAAATTCCGGCGCTGTTCTCTTAAGTGGTAATCTCAGCGAAAATTCAGTACCCAACCCCTCAATACTTTTGAAAGAAATATCACCGCCCAATAAAATAACCATTTTTTTGACAATAGCCAAGCCCAGTCCAGTACCTCCATATTTTCGGGTATTAGAGGCATCCGCTTGGGTAAATGGATCAAACAACACAGCTTGTTTCTTTTCGGAAATACCAATTCCTGTATCCTTGATTGAAATAACGACAACACATGCCCCGGATACAGCTTTGTCGACCCTTACTTGCAGGGATACGGAGCCACGCTCAGTAAACTTGATTGAATTATTCAGTAAGTTATTCAGAATTTGCCGGATTTTCTGCTCATCACCATATAAATAATGGGGTAAGTCACTTTCAACGTGATGATCTAACAGCAAGGATTTACTGCTACTTGCATGTCGATTACTGGCTAACACAGTGTTCAATAGCTCATAAATATCAAACATGACCAGATCCAGTTCCATTTTTCCAGCTTCAATTTTAGAAAAATCGAGAATATCGTTAATCTGGCTTAACAAGGAATTACTTGATTGGTTAATGATATTACTGTATTCACTCTGCTGTTGATTCAAATGTGATTCTTTTAGTAAATCTGAATAACCGATAATGGCATTCAGCGGTGTGCGAATCTCGTGACTCATCACCGATAAAAATTCAGATTTAGCCTGACTGGCTTTTTGTGCTTGATCCGCCAACAGCAATGCTTTGTTTTTTGACTCATTCAAGTCTTGTGTGCGGTCTTCTACGAGTTCTTCAAGGTGTTCTTTTTGATGAGTCAAGGCATCATTCCAATCCTGGATTTTATCAAGCATACTATTAAAAGCCTGACCCAGGCGGCCGATTTCATCCGCTGACTGAATGGTTGCCCGTTTATCATATTCACCTGATTGGCCGACCTCTTCACTGATTGTTAGCAGTTCCAGAATCGGATCACTGAGTTTTTTAGAAAACTTCCCCATAACCAGAAAGATTAACCCGGAAGCAAGCATCAACCCGAAAAAAGCAATCCCCAATTCTTTTGCCAGGCGCTGGTAAATATCATTCAAACTGATAACCAGCAAAATCTTACCATAGTTAATGCCCTCAAGAATCAAGGGTTTACAGGCGCTAAGAAAGCTTAGTGAGAAGTCAGATTCCTGACAAGCATCAAAAGCAGCCAGTTTATCTTCAGGCAATTGCCAGTCACCTGCCCGCTGATAAGAGGCAAATGCTTGTTGTTGACCCATCTTTAACACAGCGGCATAAATGATGTCCTTATGCGCTTTCAGTGTCTCTAATGTCTGCTGGGCATCCCTTTTGTTATCAAATATTACAGCAGGTGCAATGGCCAGTGTAGTTACTTCTGCCAAGGCACTGACTTCATTATTTAAAACAACGCGGTTTGAAAGGAAAGAATTGATCATTAAAATACTGCCGGCTATTATCAGCATGAAAAAAATACTCATGCTTAACAGCAACCGTAATTTGTTTTTAATCGAAGCGTCGGCAAATCGGGACATAGTTTTTTATTTCTTCATTCGACTGGGTTTGAAAACTCAAAGATATTAGCCAACTTTAAAATCCTGGAACTCATCACCAAGTCAGATTCTTCAACGGCTGGTAAATTAATATTTATTTGCATTTTTCCATCAAGATTTTCCAGGCCGACCATACCCCCTGCTTTAAGAAACTCCTTATTTTCCCCTACGGTCAAAATCGGTTGATATTTTAATTCTACTAATACCTGCCTCAACACATTTCGTTTCAAGGTACTGACATAAAGCAATTGACACTGAGATAAATAACGGAGGCGTGAACGATTGATAACACGTAGGGCCTTACCATTAATAGTTTTATTGTCCATGGTTGCAAATGACTCTTGAACAACATTATCACCAATAACACACAAATTTAAGGCTGGTGTTTTCCGTTCAGGCCATGTAGTAAATCGGGCAAGATTAAGTGACAACGCTGCCAGCACAGCCTGTTTTTCAACTGATCGAGCGTGTACCGATGCCATGCTGCTAAAACATAGCAACAGGCAAAGAATGCCCCCTGGTTTTTTTATCCCTTCAAACATCATAATAGTTCTTACTGCCCAAACCGCCAGGTTAATTGTCCATAGATTCCTCGGTCTATTTCTGTCGGTTTAGTAAAGCTTTCCTGCCTATACTCTTGATGCTGTCCTGCCAGTAAATTCTGTCCGACTAGCGATAGTTCAATACCGTCTACCGGCCGCCAGGCCAGATGAATGTCTAACGAAACATAATCATTAATAACCTCACTGCCAAAATTCCCTACTACGGTGTTCGTATCAATACGAGCAACATCAAGACCGGGTGCTAATCGTAAGGCTTCTGGTATTGAAGTTGCACCAATCCGTCTTATGTCATCTTGACTGATAACGAATATTGCAGCGGGTGAATCATTGAGAGATTTTGCTTTTTTTGCAACGGAAATAACTTCCACATTCAGAAGATCTTCCACACTTAAACCCATCAGTTCATTCTGATCGGAATATGCGCTTGAGAGTTGGCTCAAGTAAATTGCTGAAAATATCAGAAATTGTTTAATACGTTGTTTTTTATGGTTCATTTCTTAACTAAAAGATTTTATTCTTTTAATTAAGACTAGCAGTTTTTAAAATTTTAGCAGAACGATTGGGAGGCTAAAGAAAAGTAACAAAGTTAAAACTGGTATTTTTAACCATTTTATCCTGTAAACTAACCTGCTCTATAGCCCGTCAATTCAACATAGCCTTTGCCCTTAATTTCCCGCCCTGCTTTTGATCCGGTTATTTTTACCGCACCTTCCCAGTAACGATAACTGACATTAAGCTCCTGATCATTCACGATAGGCACAATATCCAGTTCAATTTTTTGTCTCGGTATACTAAGATGCCATTTGTTTGGATAGACAACCTTTGAATGTGAACTTTGCCAATCACCCAAAACTGTAATCACAACATCGTTGTGACTTAGATGAGATTTACTGCCATCCGGCGAAATAAAAGCGCCGGAACTATTCAAATCAGGCGTTTGATCTTTTCTCCTGAATTGATAAAACATCACTTCACTATTATCAGACAACTGCAAAGCAAACCAGTCCCAACCCTGTTGATCCTTTGCCAGAGCCGAAGTGCTCCATTCCCTATCCATCCAGCTTGACCCTATAACCGGAATAGTTTCATCATTGATGAGCAACTTGCCCTGGGTATCAATCCTTGTATAAGAGTAATAATACGAAGCATTTCCCGGTTGACTGGTCTTGGCGCTAAAACCTTTATCACCTTGCAAGACTATCGGCTTTTTAGTTTCCAACACTAAATCAAGAGCAATGTTATCGGCTTCGGCTTTTATGCGGACAGGGAAGATATTTGATCCCATATTTTGAGCAGACCAATTGTGCAACCAAACATGAAATTGATCACTTTTTGCACCTGCAAGCCCAGTTGCAGCTCGACTAAATTTCTCAAAAACGTAAAACTGCTTATTAGCCGCATCCGTAACAGCAAAGTGTGCCATATAAACTTGCTTACTGCGCCAGCTGGAATTTGATACTGGTAACTCATCAGGGGTTAGCGCAAAACGGAAAAAGGTCAATTCATAACCATAATCCCGCTGCTCTTGATCTTGAAGACTGCCGGTAAAATACCACCATTCGACCTGGTATTCAGGATGTGGTCCATGATCCTCTGGAAAAATAAATTTTCTTGGCGCGAGCACACGAGCGAACTTTGCCACATCTTCCGAAGATAACACTTCATTTATCAAACTCTGCGGCTCTATTTGTATCACTGGCGAGGTTTGAAATAAATTCACCAAACTAAACAATGCTCCCATCAACACAACTAGAATGACTAATCCTAACCTCGTACTGACTTTAAACATTATTCAGCCCGTAACGCTTCAGCAGGACTTGTTTTAGCCATTTTAATAGCAGGAATAACCCCTGCTAATAAAGCCGCAATCAAAGCTAATCCCAGGCCCTGAAATAATACCCAAGGTTCTAAATGAAAAGCCATCGACCAACCAAACGACCGTTGATAAACCACAAACAGCAAAATCGCCGCAACAGCTATCCCGGAAGGAATAGCCAGTATGCCTGCGACCAACCCCATCAAACCGGT
>JAUXDP010000138.1 GCA_030618325.1 Methylococcaceae bacterium
GTTTCACAGTGCTTTGAAAAAATCTTAGCTTCACCCATTCGGTTAAGCGGGTATTTTTTTGAAGTGCTGTGGAATCAAGAGCTTGTGCTAGAATCCGTGATCCAACTGATTTTTCTAGGTTTAACGATCTTGAACAGGTTCTAAGAGATTGTCCGGGAAAAAACTTGAATGAACACATCGCACTTCAGGACATCTGGCCGATCTTTATCTCAAGGGCACCTCTAAGTGTGCCTTTTTGTCCGATTTCGGCGTTGGATAATTTTCTGTGATCCTTATGTATTCCATATACACTGCGGTTCTCGAAAATCATCCGCCTTGAACTCGAACAAAAAATCGAATTATTAGAGGTACCCTCAAAATATTCAACTACTACATCGCTGAAAATGGACAAAAAGACAGTCAGTTGTTGATATTATTTTTGGGGTGTTCCTTAGCTCTTTTCCTGATATTGAATACGGCTACCCAGTCGATAATGGTAGTTTTTCCGCGCCAGTAATATCGAGGAAGTAAGGGTGTTTGTTTATACATCTGTTCAACAGTTACGGGCATTGAATGAGTGCTATCAGCCATGACATGTTTCATAAGCATTGATAGCTGGTAATCTCGAATCCGGTATCTAACTAAACGACAAAAATATGATTGATAATCACCCATTCGCATCGGTGATAATTGGCGAAAAGAAAAACCGGCTTGTCTTTCGATTTGGAGCAGGGGGCTAGGTATATAGATGCCTTGAAAATTCATCATATCTTTTACCAATGCTGAAACTAAGAAATCCTCGCCAATGAAACCGATAGGTATCTTTACGTCGTTCTGGTGGAGAAGCCGTAGAAAACTATCACGCAGAGCGTAAAGGCCACCAGAAACTCGGCCTAATGAAATCATTCTTTCAATTATATCGAGCTGGTCGCGACCAACAACAGGCACTCCGCCGACAGCAATTATTTCAGAGTTCATGTCCATAGTTGTAGCTATGGCTGACAAGGCATTCGGTTCAACAATAACATCGCCATCAATGAAAAAATGTAAAGCAGCGTCCGGTGCTAATTTATGAACATAGTAGTTCCAGGCATTTGCTTTATCAGCCAGTGGAATACTGACAAGATGGATGTTTGGGTGTTCTTTTTGAAGACTCCTTACGATGTCCTCAGTAGAATCTGTACACCCATTTGCCAAAATATACAGAGAAAGGCTGGCATCAGAGGAGTTATTCAGGACGCTTTTTATACAAGAATAAATTATGCCACTGAGGTTGTGGGCGAAAATTACAACTGAGTATCTAGAATTGTTTTGCATTAATTGGTAGAGTCAGATTTACAAAAGCTTTGATTTTGCGATAAGTTCTGGGCTGGTATATTACTTTATCGTCTACACATTCTTGTGTGTTAATGCCCTGTAAGGGGTATTTTGATATAGGCAGTCTAGAGGGCGAGCAAAATTTTATAGGAATGTGGCTTAAGAAAGGCGCTGTTTTGGTTGGCTTTTACACTAGAACTAATAGTTACGTTGTACGGAAAACCTTGCGAGTGTAATCAAGGCATTTTTATACTCTGACTCTGGCATGTTTTCGATTGCAGTGATGGCCATTTCAGCCTCATCTTTGGCTCGTTTTTCTGTGTAATCAATTGCTTTGGTTGATTTAACAATGGCATAGACATCATTGAATGCATCTCTGTTGCCTGTTTTGATGGCATCGATAATGATATTTGCTTCTTTTTTGCTACTATTTTGAATGGCATAAATCAAAGGTAATGTGGGTTTGCCTTCAGCCAAATCGTCTCCCAGATTTTTTCCTAGCTCATCTTCTGAAGCAGTATAGTCCAAAGCGTCATCTATCAGCTGAAAAGCAATTCCCAAGTGTTGGCCGTAGTTAGCAAGGCTCTCTTCTATTTCCTTGGTCGCGTTGCTTATTACCGCTCCCAGGCGGCAGGCGGCACTGAATAGAATGGCTGTTTTTCTGGCAATTACGGCAAGATATTTTTCTTCGCTGGTATCGGGGTTATTGCAGTTTAATAGTTGCAATACTTCTCCTTCGGCAATTGCGGTTGTAGTTTTGGAAAGAATCTCCATAACTCGCATATTATCTGTTCGAACCATCATTTCGAAAGCGCTGGAATAAAGATAGTCACCAACCAATACGCTAGCTGCATTGCCCCATACGGCATTAGCTGATTCTTTGCCGCGTCTTAGATCAGACTCGTCAACAACATCATCATGTAATAATGTTGCTGTATGAATAAATTCAATTACGGCTGCCAAAGTTAAGTGACTATTCCCTGAATAACCCAAAGCTTTAGCCCCCAACAGTAAAAGCATCGGCCGCAACCTTTTACCGCCGCTGCCAACGATGTAGTGGCCCATTTGGTTAATCAAGACAACATCAGAACTTAGCTCATTCAGAATGAGTTGATCAACTGCTGCAGCCTCATTTTGCGTTAACTTTTTAATTATTTCAAAGTCGATGGAAATGGGGGTATCTGGGGTGTCTATTGTGTGTTGGGAAGAAGAAGCCATCAATGTTAATTTAAGACCAAGTAGATATAGTGAGCTATTATTTTATATACTATTGTACAGAATTAGGCCTCAGGGCATGGAAAAAATAACAATTCTGCCGAAGGGGCCGGTTTGTTTTTATACTTAGACTGTCTCAAGCATGCAAAAAAATTATTGACTGAGGGTGTATAAACCACCTATAATTATCGGTTCTCTTTTATGCTTGATGGAGCACGACGCCGATGTATGCGGTTATTCAAACAGGTGGTAAACAGTACCGGGTTGAAGAAGGTACTACTTTAAAAATCGAAAAACTAGACCTCGAAGAAGGGGGCAATGTTGAATTCGACAAAGTTCTGATGATTCAATCAGACGATACAGTAAAAGTCGGCCAGCCATATGTAGACGGCAGCAAAGTTACTGGAACTGTAACTTCTCAAGGCAGACACAAAAAAATCAAAATTCTTAAATTTAAAAGACGCAAGCACCACATGAAACAAATGGGGCATCGTCAATACTATACAGAAGTCCAGATTACTGGCATTTCTGTATAATCAGTAGGAGTTAAAGATGGCTCATAAAAAAGCAGGTGGTAGTACTCGTAACGGTCGTGATTCCAATTCCAAAAGATTGGGCGTTAAACGATATGGCGGGCAAGAAGTAAAAGCTGGAAATATTCTGGTTCGGCAGCGCGGAACCCGTTTTCATCCAGGAACTAATGTTGGTTGCGGAAAAGATCATACTTTATTTGCAACCGCCGATGGCAAAGTAGTTTTTGAAACCAAAGGCCCTAAAAATCGTAAATTTATCAGCATTGCTGCTGCGTAATATTTACCCTGCCACTTTTGGAGGCAGCAAAACAAAAAAGCCCCGCAATTTCGGGGCTTTTTTTTTCTGCTGATAATATGGAAGCATAAGTCCTATCATGAAATTTGTTGATGAAGCAGAAATTCGCGTAGAAGCTGGAGATGGCGGCAATGGAGCTGTAGGTTTTCGCAGAGAAAAATACATTCCTCTGGGTGGGCCGGATGGTGGGGATGGTGGGGACGGTGGGGATGTCTATTTAATTGCCAAAGAAAACGTTAATACGCTGGTTGATTTTCGCTATCATTCTGTGCATCGCGGAGAGCGAGGTCAAAATGGTATGGGAAAAAATTGTACCGGGAAAAGAGGGCAAGACTGTTTCGTGATCGTACCTCTGGGAACATTAGTTTATGATGCCCAGACAGAAGAAAAAATTGGCGATCTGACTCAGTTAGATGAAACCCTTATGGTTGCAAAAGGTGGGTTTCATGGTTTGGGTAATACCCGGTTTAAAAGTAGCATCAATCGTTCGCCGCAAAAAGCAACATCAGGAACTCCGGGGGAACATCGATTGCTCCGCCTGGAGCTAATGCTGATCGCCGATGTGGGGTTGCTAGGGTTGCCAAATGCCGGAAAATCAAGTCTTATCCGAAAAGTTTCATCCGCCAAGCCAAAAGTTGCCGATTATCCTTTTACCACGCTACACCCCAATCTTGGTGTTGTTAGAGTAGACGATTTACGCAGCTTTGTTTTAGCCGATATTCCTGGTGTTATTGAAGGTGCTGCAGAAGGCGCAGGACTGGGCATACAATTTCTCAAGCATTTATCACGAACTGGGTTATTGCTTCATTTGCTGGATGTTGAGCCCTATGAAACGGGCGAATTGCCAGTCGTATCGGCCAGAAAAATTATTCATGAAGTTGAAAAGTGGAGTGATGATCTGGCCAATAAACCCCGGTGGCTGATTTTGAATAAAATTGACCGTCTTCCCGAGGCTGAAATAAATCAGCGCTGTCAGGAAATAGTAAATGAGCTGGAGTGGCAGGGGCCTGTTTTCCATATTTCGGCAATTAATGGGAAAGGTACGCAGGAATTAATGTATGCAATAATGGAATTTCTGGAGCAGCAGCGACAGCATGAAAGCTGATAGAGCGGACTTCGGCCAAGCCAAGCGTATTGTAATAAAGGTAGGTAGCTCGCTACTGACCAAAGGTGGTAGAGGGCTGGATGAAATAGCTATTTCATCCTGGGTTGAGCAAATGGCTGAACTCAAGCGTAATGGTATAGATGTAGTGTTGGTGTCATCTGGTTCTGTTGCCGAGGGTATGACTCGCCTGGGACTAAAGGAGCGCCCCAAAACCCTGCATGAACTACAGGCTGCCGCCTCGGTAGGTCAAATGGGACTAGTAAGAATATTTGAAAACAACTTTCAAAAGTATGGTCTTCATACCGCGCAAGTATTATTAACACACGATGATCTTTCCGATAGAAAGCGCTATTTAAACGCGAGAAGTACATTATTAACACTGCTGCGTTATGGTGTTGTTCCGGTGATTAATGAAAATGATGCCGTTGCCACGGATGAAATCCGATTTGGCGATAATGATACTCTGGCGGCATTGGTTGCTAATCTGGTAGGGGCTGATTTGTTAATTATTTTGACTGATCAAAAAGGGTTATTTACCCGTGATCCAGGAGTTGATCCTGATGCAGAATTAATTAGCAGTATCAGTGTTAAAGATCCGCGCCTTGAGAAAATGGCAGGGGGCAGTAGAAATGACTTGGGTCGCGGTGGGATGTTTACCAAAGTCCGAGCCGCAAGGCTGGCTTCACGCTCAGGAACGGCAACCGTCATTGCGTCCGGTATTGTTCCAGATATTATTACCGAAATTTATTCTGGCACAGAAACAGGTACTTATCTAATGCCTGATATTGCTCCTTTGGCTGCTAGAAAACAGTGGCTTGCCGGACAGCTACAGGTAAAAGGTAAGCTGGTACTGGATCAAGGGGCGGTAAAGGTATTGAAAGCGTCAGGTAAAAGCCTGTTGGCTGTTGGCGTTAAGTCGGCTTCTGGCAAATTTAATCGTGGCGAATTAGTTTCTTGTGTTGATGAAGGTGGACGGGAAATCGCTCGGGGGTTGACTAACTATTCTGGTGACGAAACCAGAAAAATTTCCGGTTTAACAAGTCCGGATTTTGAAAGCGTTCTGGGGTATTGCGATGAGCCAGAATTAATCCATCGAGATAATTTGGTTCTAGTGTAATTCTGACGAATCTCTAGCTGACTTAAGCTATTGCGCGAACTTTCGCGTTCAATCTACTTTTTTTGCGGGCTGCGTTATTTTTGTGTATTAAGCCTTTATTGACCGCAGCATCAATTAATGGTGCGGCTACTTTGAGTGCCTCTTGGGCTTGAGTTGCGTCTCCTGCGTTGATAGCGGAAGAAACTTTTTTAATGAAAGTGCGCAAGTTACTGCGCTGCGCTGTATTACGTGCGTGGTTTTTTTCTGCTTGACGAGCGCGCTTTTTTGCTTGTGCTGTGTTAGCCATGATGCCTCAAAATATAGTATTAAGTAAATATGGACCCGTTATTATGATTTTAAATGATATCATTGTCAACTTTCTTTAATTACACTCAATTAAGATAGTATACCTTTCATGCTCAAGAATACCTCGTTTAGAGTACGCCTGTTTTTGCAAATGGCGTCGGTGCAAAGACTTGTAATAGCCAGCTATTGCTGGGTCTTTGCATCTAGCCCTTCACAAAAATTGACGCACTCTAAACGAGGTATTCTTGAACACGAAAGGTATAGTTGCTCGTGAGCAGACAATTATTAAAATCTACCGCAGTGGTCGGCAGTATGACCATGATTTCTCGTATCCTTGGGTTTATTCGGGACATGATTTTTGCCCGATTTTTTGGAGCTGACGCGAGCACTGACGCTTTTTTTGTCGCATTTAAAATTCCCAATTTCCTACGCCGCTTATTTGCTGAAGGTGCTTTTTCCCAGGCCTTTATTCCGGTTTTATCCGATTACAAGGAACAGGGTGGAAAAGCAGCACTACAGCATTTTGTCGATCGCACTGCCGGAACATTGGCAATAATTTTGATGCTGGTTACTTTCGTCGGCATCTTCGCAGCTCCCGTTTTGATTTTCATGTTTGCTCCCGGTTTCGATTGGGAAGGCGAGCAGCATGATCTGGCTGTCCAATTGTTACGGATCACTTTTCCTTATTTGTTTTTCATTTCTTCGGTTGCTTTTGCGGGTGGTATTCTGAATACCTTTGGTAAATTTGCAGTACCGGCCTTCACCCCAGTTTTTCTTAATATATGTATGATTGCCGCTGCCATCTGGCTGTCGCCTTTAATGTCCGAACCTGTAGTGGCATTAGCCTGGGGAGTGTTTGCAGCCGGAATAGTGCAGTTATTATTTCAATTTCCCGCATTAATGCGTCTGGGGTTGGTACCTAGACTACGCTTTGGCTTTAAAGATTCTGGCGTTAAACGCATCATGAGGCTTATGTTGCCCGCTATTTTTGGCGTTTCTATTACTCAAATTAATTTGTTATTGGATACCTTAATCGCTTCATTTCTGACTTCTGGTAGTGTGTCCTGGCTTTACTTTTCTGATCGGCTGGTTGAATTTCCTCTAGGGATTTTTGGTATTGCACTAGCCACTGTAATTCTACCCAATTTATCAAAAAATCATGCTGCAGAAGATAGTCTTGCTTTCTCCAAATCTCTGGATTGGGGGTTAAAGCTAGTTTTACTGGTTGGCGCCCCCTCAGCTGTTGGCCTGTTTATGTTGGCTGAACCCATGCTTTCCACACTTTTTCAGTACGATGAATTTTCTCGAAATGATGTGGTGATGGCTGGCCGAAGCCTGATGGCATACTCAATCGGCCTGTTGGGTTTTATTTTAGTAAAAATACTAGTACCGGGGTTTACTTCCAGAAAAGATATGAAAACCCCTGTTCGTTTCGGTATTTATGCGATGGTTGCCAATATGTTTATGAATGTCGCATTTGTCTTTCCCCTAGCCCATGCTGGTTTGGCTTTAGCAACCTCACTTGGGGCATTTTTTAATGCCAGTTTGTTGTTAACAAGGCTACTTAAGAAAAAAGTATATCGGCCTTCAAAAGGCTGGAGACTGTTTATCTTGAGAATTATTCTGGCCTGTGAAGTTATGGCTGTGCTACTACATAAATATGTAGATACAGAGCTGTGGAGCGAATGGTCTGCAATAGACCGCGTTATAAACCTTGGTATGTGGATAGGTATTGCTGCTACTGTTTACTTTACAGTCTTGTTATTAAGTGGATTAAAGCCTAAGCACTTTAAAAGTTCAATATAAAGGGTGTTTTCAACACTATTTTCCTCAGAACCTAATAAAAATTCGGGCCAGGTACCCCTTTAAGTACAAGCCATCTGAATAAATTTAAGCTAGCAGCTCAGGCTCAATGGCCAATTGAAAATAACCTATATTGGTCTAGACTTTACTTTTGATGAGGATACCAATTATAAGCACCCAAGATTAAGCATTTGCTTGGTAAAAAACGTTGTGCAGAGAGTGTATTTATCAAATACCACGATTTTTTTATATTGATTTAATAGGGACTCAATGTTCAATTCAATTACAGTTCAAACAGCAACAGAAACCGAGAGTATTTATATTTTAATATTTACTATTTTGCTCGCTTTTGTACTGTCAACAATTTTAGCTTTAGTTTATCAAAAAACCTTTCGTGGCTTATCTTATTTACGTAACTATGTGCAATCCATAGTGCTGATTTCTATTATTTCTGCGGTAGTTATTTAATCTGTTGGCGATAGTTTATCTCGCGGTATTGGAATTATGGCGGCTATGTCTATTATTCGGTTTAGAACCAATTTTAAGGATCCTCGCGATACTTTATTTTTATTTGCATCTCTTGCTGCTGGAATCTCTTGTGGTGCTTTTGCTTTCCCGGTCGCCATAGTAGGAACACTAGGGTTTTCTATCGCCGTAATTGTCCTTTATTACTCTCCACTGGGGCTTAATAGCTATTTTGATGGCATGTTACGATTTAATATTACCTGAATTCGCATAATAAGTGCACCACCCGTATTTGAAATCAAGATGGTTTTTTGTGTTAGATTTTATATCTAATACAAAAAACCATCAGCCTCATTTGTCAAAACAGAGGCTGGTCG
>JAUXDP010000043.1 GCA_030618325.1 Methylococcaceae bacterium
ATCGCCAGCCCAGAAGGCATCCAGCCAAAAAAAACTCGGGTTAAACGTAGTAGGCGTTCAGAGGTGTTACTTTCTGATAATACGTATCCTGCAAAAGTAAACAACGGTAAAGTCAATAACAACGGAGTTTCTGCGATCCGATACAGCTCAGCGGCGATAATGGATAGGTCTACTTCGGCCGAGTAAAATCCGACCATGGTTGCTGCCAGAATCACGGCAAATAATGGCGTGCCCAGTAGCATGAGTACAATAACAACTAATGCTAGCATTAAAGGTAAAGTCATATTAACTCAGACTTTTTCATGCTTAATGGCAAATACTGCAGCGATTAAATAGCGGCTGGCAATAATCAACAATGCAAATGGAATAATGGCTTCACATAGCCAATTAGGAACCACGCCGAAGGCAAGTCCACCATCTTCAAACTCCAGTCTGACAAATCGATAGCTGTAATAGGTCATGACAAAACAGATGATTGCTGTAAAAGCATCGGTCAATCTTTGCATTAACAGCTGGGCTGTTGCCGATAAATGACGAACGAAGGCATCAATAGCGATATGCTGTCCTTTACGGCTGCCAATCATTGCTCCAACTAAAGCAATCCATAGTACTGCAATCCTGATAAATGATTCAGCCCAGAAAAAGCCAGAATCCAGCATATTTCGCATGAAGATTTGCATGACAGCTATTAATATAAGAGCCAGTAATAATAGCACCAGCAAACCAGTTTCCACTTTCAGTAAAGCCAAGTAAAATTTACTTGCCAACGATTTTACCGACATGTGCTTATTGGGCCCGGTATTCAGCCAAATACTTGTTCAAATGATCGACCATCTGTTTGGATAATGTGCCCGTTTTCACTAACTGCTCATTCACCCCTTTAATCACCTGTCGCAATTCATTAGTCGCTTTTTGGGAAGGATCGATAAATTCTAGCCCCTGATTTTTTAATGCTTTTATGGCATTGATATTATCTAGCCGGCTTTGTTTATCCATCTCATTAACAACACGAGTCAATACTTCTCTGACTATTTTCTTGTCAGTGGCAGAGATTTTATCGAAGGCCTTCTTATCCAATATCAGCACACCAAAGATATAGGACAACGGTAAATTGGTTGCATATTTTAGTTTAGTCTGCCATTGCAAAGCCAAAGCGCCAACTGGAGAGCCAGTAACTACGTTCAACATACCTGTCTGTAAACCCATCAAAACATCGCGAAGGGGTAAAGGAATTGGAGAAACCAAGAAAGCTTCCATCGCCGCTAAAGCTATATTATTATTGGCAGGTACCCAGGTCTTTTGGTGTTTCAAATCACTAAGACTATTGATTGGCATGGTTGACATTAAATAGGCCAATCCAAATTCTGCAAAACCGAAGTTAACAATACCCTTTTCTTCTAACCCCGCCATGAGTTGAGCATCCATTCTTTCTCTCACGTAATCAATTTCTTCCATCGAGTTGAATTTGAGAACCATATTATAGAGCTGAATATCCGGATAGATCTTACTTAATCCAGCGTTAGTTATCGCTGCGCCATGCAACTGGCGGAAGCGTATTTTTCTTAACACGCCAGAGTCATCACCCATTACACCACCGGGATAAAATTTGAACTTAACACGGTTTTCGGTTTTATTGGCTATCTCCTTAGCACCTTGACGCATTTTCTGCATCCAGATTGAGCCATCAGGTGACAAAGTCGCGATTTTAAAAGTAAACGCCTGGACGTTTCCATTTATTAAAGTAAATAGCAACAAGGCAAAAGCAACGTTTTTTATCATGGACAGTTCCTATCAACTAGTAGAAATTTTTAGGTGAAAATTAAAAATAGTCGTCGGCAGTTTTCAACAAGATTTTTGCTTGCCGCTGAGCTATAGTGTTAATCAATGTCAATTCAGGTTGTACGGGGTCAGTATTTACTACTTCATTTAATAAAGTGTCGTGTAGTTCACGGTCAAAAATCAACCGAGCATACTTTTTGGCGTATATAACCTTTATCAGCAAGTTTTTTTGTTCAGAGAGTGCTAATGCCTTTTCAAAATGGAATTTACCCGCATCCGTATCTCCTCCCATCGCAGGTGGAAGATATGTCTCCAAAATACCTAGATAAATATGAGCATTACCGTTTTTATAGGTTTCATCAAGAGCAATAATACGCTTCATTATCGCTTTTACCTGAGGCAGTTGCGCAACTGCATCCCAATTATCGTTATTGGCCTGAATCCATGAAGCCCATGCAGATCCAGCTGTATAAAGGGCTGGGATATCCTTCAGTTCTACAGTCTGAATAATTTCTTCAAAGGCATCAAATTTGAGCTTATTGATCTGACAAAAATCATCCCGATGTACGCAGGCAGAGCGAAAACCATAATGCAAAGCCTTGCTAGTCAGATGTTGAAGCCTTTCCTGGTCCTCAGGTATTAAAGTGGCATATGAACTATACAATGATGAAGTTGAAGCCAATAATGCTTCACTTTCTGGGGATTTTTCAATGAGTGCCTCTAGCATTAAAAGATAAGCTGGAATGGCTTCCGAAACAGTTTCTGGGTCATTATGGTTTAGAATCACTTTTGTAAGATTGTGATCTAAATCATCCGTGGCAGAAGTAATAAAAAAACTGCAACCATTTAGATTTACCAAGCATAAAAGCAAAAATAAAGCTTTTATGCTTAAAATGGGGAGATAATTATTCAGCACCATTTTCTCTTTTTCCAGGCTCAAAAAGAGTTCATTATCCTAGAAAAATCAGTCGCGCGCGGAATTTTAGTGCTAGACATTGATTTCATAGTGCTTTCTAGATATCCGCTTTGAATAGTTTAAATGGATATTTAGTGGACCTAAGGCAGAATCAATGGCTTACACAGAAATCCGGGGAGGGCTGGTTTTTTTATAAGATATTTCGAAAAAGAGGTGTGCTATAAATGGGGGGGTTAAACGAAAAAGCTTTCAAGACCCGGAAAAAAGAAAGCTTTGACTCGATTTAACAGCTCTAACCAGTAGGTAGAGAAGTATTAAGGGCACCACTATTAATTACATCTACCGACTACGATAGTGGCTTTCTTGGTTAAAATTTTAAAGCTATCTACATCCATAAGATCTGCTTCTTGCATCATATCAATAGCTAGTTTATGCCGTCCATGGTTAAGTGGTTTAATAATAGTTTTCCATTGATGAGAGGTATAGGAATATCCTTTCACAATAATATGTTCATGGAACACAGCATCCCATGGACTCGCTTGAACAGATAGATTTATATTCCCTGAGTTACCATTACATGACACCTGGCTAAATTGAAGCGCATTAGCAACACCTGATGAAAAAACGAATGTTAATAATATTACAAGGAGTTTCTTTTTCACAATCTACCTTTTTTGTGTGTTTTTAAAATTAAAACAGCTTTGTTTAAGATATCTGAAGGCCAAGCCCTACCAATCTCTCACTCGCTAAGTACCTTGATTTAAGTATAGACCACAATATCATTTCTATTTAAAAAATAACCAAAAAATGTGGAGAGTATATTCACTAAAGATGTCTTTTCAAGTTAACTCGTTATAATAGCACAACTCTTTTGTGAATAATAACCCCCAACAACAGATGAAAAAACATTTCCCAACAGTTCTATTTATTTTATCCATAGTACTTTTAATTCCCGGGATAACCCAACCGTTAATGACTATCAAGGCAACTGTCAACAAGCAGGAAATGCTTGGCCTGGCAACAAATGCCCTTTTGCCGCCGGATCAGGGTAATAACTTTGTTCAAAATATGCTGCAATCAGTATTGCAACAAATCAAAGTCGAAGGCACTGTTGACGTGTTTGAATCTACTCGTAGCTTGTTGGAGACCATGAACGAACTAATTTCTCATGATCATGCTATCGTCGGTTTACTTATCGGTTTATTCGGGGTAATTATTCCCGTCATCAAAATAATTCTTACTTTAGTAGCGTTATTTCTGAATTCTCCGGCAGATAAAGATCGTTTATTGAATATCAATAGTTTGCTTAGCAAATGGTCCATGTCCGATGTGTTTGTTATGGCTATTATCGTAGCCTTTATGACCATTAATGCAAGTAAACAGTCCGTGGATGCGGTACAAATGAGTGCCACACTTGGCTCTGGGTTTTATTTCTTTTCAGCATACTGTTTATTGGCGATTGCTGCGGCCCAGTTGTTGGCCAGGAGATCAAAGTTTGATCCTGCACTGCTTTCGAATAGCCCACTGAAGTAATTGTGACAAAACCAATCACCCCTCTACTTGCTGCTGATATATTAATCGAACTGATTGATCAACCCGAGCGTCCTTTTGTTTTGATTGAGCGTGCCAACCCCCCTTTTGGGTGGGCAGTACCAGGTGGTTTTGTCGATGTAGGCGAAACTGTGGAGCAGGCTGCCATTCGTGAAGCAAAAGAAGAGGTTTGTTTGGATATCAAATTGACCGCTTTATTGGGTATCTATTCTGATCCTGAGCGTGATCCACGTAATCACACTGTAACTGCTGTTTATATTGCCGAAGCGTCAGGAATGCCGAAAGCGGCTGATGATGCAAAACATTGCGCAGTTTTTACCTTTGATAATCTTCCTGATCAATTAGCATTCGATCATGATCAAGTATTGAAGGATTTTGGGGTTTATCGAACCACGGGTACCGTTACGCCATTACGATAAATATAACCCCCCATCATTTATTTCCTGGAAATAATGACCCAGTTTGTGAATCTGTTTTTATTCCCATTTCCATAAGAGCTTGATTTAGAGTCCTATCCTTAAGAGCTCCAATGAAGGCTTGTACTGGTTTTTTATGCAATCTTAAATCTGAAATCATAAAATCGTAGCATTCGTCTTGAATCGGTAGAAATCCAATATTATCATTCGTTACAACAGTTTGAATGGCAATACCCCAGTCGGCTCGGCCTTGTTCAATAGCAGCAATGACCGCATGATGGTTATTGGTTTGGACTTGGTAACCGCTGGGTTTGCAACCATCTAGCAATTGATCAATTATAATCCTTGTACCACTGCCCAAGTTTCGATTAATCATCAAACAAGATGAATCATTTTTCACCTTGTTAATGATCTTTAAGGCTTCTTCACCTTGGAAGCGTGAGTCATCTTTTCTAAAAACCAATCCTTGTTTGCGCCGATAGCCTCTGATTAAGCTTAACCCAGTACTAATCCAATGTTGATTATAGGTTTCGCTTTCAGGATCAAAAAGATGCATACCTGCGATATCACATTGGCCACGCTTTACTGCGGTAAGCCCAGCTGAAGAACCTGTCGCCATGAAGCGAGCACGAATACCTTTAGCCTTCAATGAACTGATTATTAAATCTAATCCCGCGCAATGGCTCCCAATAATAACTAAATCAGCAGGCTTCGTGTCGCGACTAATTAGCTGGACTTTAACTTCACTTCCGGCCTCTAATAATTCCACATGCCGATTGATGGTTACAAAGCCATCAGCATTACTGAAAGTTGTCACACTTCCCGAGCCCTTGCCAATCGGAAAAGCGGCTAATCGAGGTTTTTGCCTATCGGAAGTTTCCTCAGCGTTATCTAACAGTCTGACCAGTAGAAACTCAGTTCGGCCAATTTCTGAATTGACCCGAACTGCAAGTTCAGCTGATTCCATACTTTGGCTGGCAGGAGTCAAGCCAGAGAGTTGACGAATCACAGGAGCAACAAATTCATGGAATGTAAAAATTGCTGACGTGGGAAATCCGGGCAAAATAACGATCGGTTTTCCCTGAGTTGCAGCAAGGCAAATAGGCTTGCCTGGTTTTAAAGCCACCCCATGCACAATAATACCGGGGTCGGTCAAGTCTTGAACAACCTTATAAGATAAATCCCCCTCACCTTTGCTGGTTCCACCTGACAGTAGAACTATATCGGCCATCGCTAAGGCTTCATTGGTTTTCTCCCTTAACTGAGCGATATCATCAATAGCAATGCCAAGTTCTATGGGTTCAGCGCCTAGTTCTTTGACGGCATCAGCAATGATTCTGGCATTGGAATCGTATACAAAACCAGGACGCATGGACTGCCCGGGTGCGATAATTTCATTTCCGGTAGAAATCACAGCAACTTTAGGTCGCCGCCAAACATGAATTTTGGTTTCACCTATTGCTGCTAATATCCCGGTTTCGCGGCTAGTCAAAAAATCGCCTTGATATAAAATGACTTGCCCATTGGCAACATCCGTTCCAGCGAAAGCTATGCCAGACCCAGGACTTACCGGTTTGGAGACCAGCAGCTGACCTTCATTAATATCGGCGTGCTCAACCATGACTATCGCATCAGCACCTCTGGGTATCATGCCACCTGTAGCAATCAACGTCCCCGACCCTAGATGAATTTCATGTTCTGGCTTTGAGCCAGCAGCAATTTGTTCATCAATTAATTGCAAAGAAACAGGCCGATGCTCTTCTGCGCCCACGGTATCGGATGCCCTGACTGCAAAGCCATCGAGATTAGACCGGTCAAATGAAGGAACATTAACTTTGGCTATAACATTCTGAGACAAAATCCGGCCTAAAGCTTGGCTTAAATCCACAACCTCTTCCCCAAGGGGGTGTAGTGAAATCGCTGCTTCGAATCGTGCTTTAGCCAGATCACGATCAATAACTTCAAGAAATTGATTTTGTTGCGCCATTATTAGTTGTGATATTGATCATAAAGAAAAACTTCAACCTCGGTCTCCGGTGCGTAACCTTCGCTATCAGCTGGAACAATAACAAAGCCATCGGCTTCCGTTGTTGAGCTCAGTATTGCCGCACCACTTATTGCAACAGGCTCGACATGGTCTTCAATGATTTTCACTCGAGCATAATCAGTTCGACCAATCATTGAAACCATTTTTTGCTTTAGCTTTTTATGAACCGAGACATAGGGCCAGTTTTTACCATGGCGCGTTATACTTCTGATAAACCTGCCGGCAAAAAAGTCGTAAGCACTCAGGCAAGCAACGGGGTTACCAGGCATCAAAAATACTAATTTTTTCCCTATTGAGCCCATTCCAGTTGATCTACTGGGGCGCATGGCAACACCATGAATTGCTAAATGACCTGATTCTGCCAATAATAAAGGCGCCAGATCTTCCTCGCCAACACTGGTTCCTCCGGTTATTAATAAAATATCAAAATCGTCGTGCATAGCCTGGCGGATTAGCTCGGGGTTGTCCGGTACAATCTGTGAATTAATAACTGTACCCCCATCCCGAATACTTAATGCTTCCAACATGGGGCCGTTGGAATTTATGATCTGATAGTCTTTTGGAGATTCACCCACGGGAAGTATTTCATTGCCAGTCACTACAATACTGATTCGGGGGCGATTGAAAACAGCAATTTCTTTTTCGCCAATAGATGCAAGAAGACCTATATCTTGTGGTCGTAAACGTCTTCCCTTATTTAACAGGGTTGTCCCTGCAGATATATCTTCACCAATATGGCCAATATTTCTACCCTGAGCGACACTCTCCATAACCATAATATGGGATTCATCTGCTTCCACGTTTTCTGCGGGTAAAACAGCATCCGCGCCGTCAGGTAAAGGTGCTCCTGTCATTATTCTTACAGCAGTGCCTGAAGAAACGCGAACCTTGGTGCCCTTACCGGGCATGGATTTACCGACAACCTCTAGCGGTAATTGATTGTAGGAGGATGAGCCTTGAGCATCTGAAGCAATAATGGCATACCCATCCATCATTGACCGAGTGAAGCCTGGGATATTAAAATTGCTGGATACATTTTGTGCCAGAACCCTACCCATGGCCTGTTGCAAAGATACTGCCTGTTGCGGTAAGTCTATGTCTTGTTGATCCAGCCAATCTATCGTTGCAACAACGGTAGAACGTTTTTTAAAACCTCGCATCCGTACATCATCGGTAATTCGGTTTTTACTTACATGATTCTCTTGAGTCTCTCCCATACCTGCTAATTCTATACTCTTACTATGAATAGATGTACTCATAATTACCACGATGGACACGAATAGCACGAATCTTTCTTCGTCGTGATTAATATGTCTTTACGCTAGAAGAATGGAGGCTGCGACCGGAATCGAACCGGTGTAGATGGCTTTGCAGGCCACTGCATAACCACTTTGCTACGCAGCCATTGGAAGGATGACACTTTAAAATAACCTATTCAAGATCTACTGCTGCGACGCCATTTTCGGTTTGGCGGTACAAGAATCCTTATTTACATTAAGTAAACTCCGGTTTCTTTGCTCCGTCCGCCTATAACTCCCGCGACTGGCTCGTGACAATCTTAAACAGGTTCTAAAAAAACAAAAAGCCGTGAAATATCACGGCTTTAAAATATGGAGCGGGAAACGAGACTTGAACTCGCGACCCCAACCTTGGCAAGGTTGTGCTCTACCACTGAGCTATTCCCGCTATACTGTTGAACAGATAATTATATGGTTTTTTTAGTTTTTGTCAATACTGCTCATTGTTTTGAGATAGCCCATACCTGTACATTTGTGGATTTAATAGTGGTATGAAGTGTGTTATTTGGGGTGAACATTGTTAACTGAAACCCAGCCACCCTTACCTGTGCATTCGCCAGTTTCGGCAACAACCTTGGCAAAAGCGTTCTTCTTGCCAAAAGCATCGGTCAAGTCTTTAACTGTCACAGATGAACCCTCCGGCAAATGCAAACAGCCTTCTCTATCAGCTTCCTCTGTATCATCATAAGCAGCCATTGACCCAGGAACTGATACCAATCGGACAGATGAATTTTTACTGTAGCTATTAGAGCTTTTCAAAATATAGCTTTGTCCTGCTACTATATTCCTAGACTGTGTAGACTGTGATTCTAAAATTACCCCACTTCCGCCGCCACTCATCATTATGACTAATAACAGAGCTACTATCCCGACTATTGCCCCATAAAAAACCTTTGGGTTATTGTCTTTTAATGACAAAATGGATGCAATTGCATTTTGTCCTGTTTTTACTGCGGATCCCAGTTTTTCTTTATTACTCTCATCGCTCATAAGTCAGTCCTCATCATAATTATTTTTATAAAGGAAGGAATCTATCACGTTGGTGAATCTTTTCAAGTTTAATGTGTAAATATTGCCATCTATTTCATTGGACAAAGAATTTCATATCGATAACTCACATAAAATCATAGCCCTGTTTTTTTGCATTTGCCGTCTGCTCGGTATCTGATATCTGCCGACACTCAAATTGCCAATAACCCAATCCTACATTTTTTTTATCTTTCAGTACAATTGGGAAATCATCATTATTTAAATACAAGTGTAATACATCTTCCTCTTTGAACATGAAAGACTCAATAATCAAGAATCTTTTCTGTCCCTGTTCAGTATTAAGACCATAAATGAGTGCTTTTTGCGGCACATCGTCCTTAGCTGCATCTTGCCTAAGATAGTTTGCCGAATAAGATTGCGCCCCCAGTGCAGTAACTTCAAAATTAACAGTTCCATCAGGTTTGCTGACAACGAGTTTGTTAACGACACCCAGGGACCTCTTATGTACAGGCATATCGGCTTTTCTAAAACTAACCATACTGCCTATTGACAAAACACCACATTTATTAAATTTACAAGACAATGCTGTTTCAGACGCTGATTCACCGCGATATTCTGACGTGGTATCCCCGGGTTCATCCGATGACTTTTGCAGGTCATGGGTAGAATTTAAACCAACTGAAAAATACCTTTCCAGTCTATCGCTAAAAAATGGTGTCCCACGCAAAGGAACGCCTGACCATCTTTGTTCCAGGTATTCTAAAAGTTCGACAGGTAGTTTTTCTGAGCTTCCTTTCAGGATATGGATTGAACTAAATCTGGCTTCAGATTCACTGACAAATTTTTCTTTACGGCGGATGGCTTTAAATAGTTTCTCAAACCCAAGATATAGTACTGCTGAATCAGATTTTTGTTGCGCAGAAGAAGTAAGAAAGGGCGGCTGATCTTCATCAATCAAAACAACACCTTGAACTTGCTCGTCATCAATAGGCTTGTTTGCCAATTGGACCAACGGGGCAAGCTTGGCGGTAAATTGATGTACTTGCGGGATTTCCTTCTGCATTAATCCGCTAGGGTCCGCTAAACTCAACAATAAAATTTGCCGATAACAGTCTTGAATCGAACTGGTTTTATTCATTTCATCGGGGACTTTTGTAGTCTCTTTTTTTATTTTCACCCCAAGTTTGTACAGTGAATGCAGGTCTATCCACACCCAATCAGGTACCGCTTGACTCATGAGGTAATGACTGATTACTACATCGCTTAATCCCTTCATAACCCGCTGTATTGCCAGAGCCGTATTTTTTCCCTTAAACCAGCCGCCACTTTTTCTGGTCAGATCGCGCACTATTATCCAATAGCCAATTGCAAATTCCTTTTCTAATGAAATCAAAACATTATGTATTTTTTTTTCGTTTTCTCCTTTAGGAAAACCTATTTTTATAAGTCTTGAACGCAAATAATCTTCTGTAATAAGGTAAGTTGGTCGTAACGTTTCCAGAGCCTTGAGTCGTATTTCTGCACTCATCACAAGCTTGTTAATTTGCTTGATCATATCCAAAAATAATCGGGTGGATAAACCTGGGTTTGCAGTAGGTAGTTCGACTAACCATTGTTGCAGAGCCGTTTCCTGAAGCGGCTGCAACTCGTCAGGACTATTCTGTTGGTCGGGAATGACTAAAAAAAAAGAACTTTTCACGCGGACTCAGGAAGGAATTGTTCGCTCAGGAACAGGGGTGGTATAGACAAAAGGTGGCAAATATGAGGTTGGCATTAAAATGAAACGTCCCTTTTAATAAAAGTATTTAAAAAAACTGGAGCTATTTTTCTACAAATATGGCTGTTAACTCTTTAATTGTAGTTTCAAATTGGCATTTGAGCTAGCAAAATCATACCCTGCCTTTTCTTTTCATCATACCTTTGGATGGGTTATAACCGATAATTGCTAGCAAAATGAATACCAGAAAGGAAATTAATGTAAATATAAAGGCCTCCTGATTAAATTGCTCATAAAGTGCAAAGCGTATTAATTCTACCGCTTGGGAGAAGGGGTTATACCTTGCCAGAGTATGTAATAATTCACTAGACTCTTTTAGTTTCCATAATGGATAGAGGGCTGATGACATAAAAAACATAGGGAAAATTACAAAATTCATCACTCCGGCAAAATTTTCTAGTTGTTTAATAAATGATGATAGCAACAAACCCAACGCTCCCAACATTAACCCTGACAACACCAAAGCCGGGATCACCCACAAATATCCATACCAAGTAGCCTGGATTTCATAAAACCAGGCAATGGCGAGAAATACCGCCACTTGAAAAATAGAGACGGCAACACCAGCGAGTAATTTGCTGATTAATAAAAACCATCGGGGTAAAGGGCTGACCAATAAAATCCGCATACTACCCATTTCCCGATCATAGACCATGGACAACGAGCTTTGCATGCCATTAAAAAGCTGAATCATACCTGCTAATCCCGGAGTGATATAAACTTCGTAAAGAATATAAGTCTCATACGGCGGCGCAATGGCTATCCCCAACGCTGCCCTGAATCCCGCAGCAAATACAAACAACCAGATCAAGGGTCTAACCAAAGCAGAAATAAAACGTTCTCGTTGTTTTAAATAACGCAACAACTCCCGGCCAATGATGCCCCACATAGCCCGCCAATAATGTAATATATTCATTTAGCTAAGCCTGCTTGAGTCAGTTGAAAAAAGGCATCATTAATCGATGTTGTTTGCGTGGCTTTCTGAACAGTATCTACCCCTCCCTGAGCTTTAACAATTCCTTTATCTAAGATGACCAATTGATCTGAAGACTCAATTTCATCGATTAAATGGCTAGCCCACAATACCGCCAAACCTTGCTCAGAGGCTAGTTGGTGTACATGCTCAACAATCGCTTGCCGACTGGGTACATCCAGCCCGACTGTTGGCTCATCCAGTAATAGTAAAGAAGGGCGATGCAACAACGCCCTGGCAATCTCAACCCGGCGCCGATGCCCACCATTCAATTGGCGAATCTTTTCAAAGCGCCGCTCGTACATATTTAAACGCTCCAGCTCTTCCTGAATCCTTTGTTTCGCCTGCTTTCGGGCCATGCCTTGTAAAGCGGTGTGATAGCGTAAATTCTGCATCACGCTCAAATCCAAATCCAATGTAGGCTGTTGAAAAACAACACCTAACTTAGCAAGAGCCTTGGTTGTTTGCTTTTTGACATCAAATCCACACAAGCTGATTTTTCCCTGGCGATAATCATATAACCGCGTAATCAACGAAAATAATGTACTTTTACCTGCTCCATTCGGACCCAATAGAAAAGTACAATCACCTGGGTTGATGCGAAAAGAAACGTCATCTAACGCTTTTTTTCCAGAGTAAGAAAAACTGATGTTTTCTACTAACAGCGCCATGTCGGTCACGGTTTTACGGCCACACCCCAGGGAAAGCGTCCCACTTTTACTGATTTCACAACTTTGTGCTTTTCCAAATCAATAATGGAAATATCACTACTTCGGCCGTTAGTGGTATAAAGTCTTTTCTGGTCAGGAGAAAAAGCCAAATTCCAGACGCGTTCTCCAACCAACAAGTATTTTTCGACTTCAAAAGTCTGGGCATTAATAACAGCAACCCGATTTGCTGGCCCCATTGCAACATAGCCCCACCGCCTGGCCTTATCTATAACAACACCAACCGGCTGAATTTTATCTTTACTAACGCCTGAAATTTCTAAGGGGATATTCTTGATAATATCCTTAGTGTTGCTATCCAGAATCATCAATGTCCCAGCAATTTCAGAAGTAACCCAAAGTTGTTGGCTATCACTTGTGAAATTGGCCGCGCGTGGCCGGGGGTCAACCAATGTATTATGAATATTGGTCAGGCTTTCGGTGTCTATCCAGTGGATCATATTAGTGGTTTCAGAAGCACTTATCAGCCACTTATTATCTGGGCTAACGGCAATCCCTTCTGGCTCTACCCCAACCGGAATCTTTTTCAAGGCTAGCGCTTTGGGAATATTAATGACTGTTACCAAATTATCGTCTTCGTTGGAAACATAAAGCGTATCTCCAAGGGGATTTAAAGCAAATGTTTCCGGGTCTTCACCCGAAGGTAATTGCCCAACAACAGATAAGGTATTGGCATCAACAATTTTGATTGTATCATCATCGCTAGTGGCTATATAAAGGTGTTTTTGATCTCGACTTAAGGCGATGCCCCTGGGCCTTTGACCAATATTTACAGTTTTGATTAATTTGCCTTCAACTGGGTCAACTACCGCCAGAGCATTATCTTTTTCCAGTGTAACAAATACCGTTTCCGCCTGAGCTAAAGAACTCAGCAGCAAGGTAGTCATTATAATTTTTTTCATTATTGTCTCCTCATTTGCATTGTGTTTCAGGTTGATCAAAACCTAGTGTATCAAGCTCGGTTTTGGGATGTAAAAAGCCTTCAAGTGGTGCAACTGACACCAATGATCGGGCAGCAGCTAACAAAACGGGTTGCCGTAATTGACCATTCCAAGGGCGAAAAGATAGTGATCTACCTTTATAACCTTGCAAAGCCAACTGATCGCTTAGTAAATATTCCTTAATAACTTTCACTTCAGCCGATTGAAGTCGAGTAGCGGCTTCCCCAATTGCTCTAATAGCTAAATAAGCGCCATAATCTTCCTCTTCCATCCAGCGACCCGCCTGCTCTTTAAAGCGATTCTGGATTTGTACTGCTCCCCATTGTTCATGAGTTCGATGCCAGGAAGTTGGCACTAGCCCCTGGGTACCGATAACCGGTCGCGGTTTCCAGGTTCGGTAACTTAGATATTCACCAAACCAACCTTGCTCATCGGCAACCACCAGCACATCATAGTCTACCCCTTGGGTAAAAACGGGGACTTCAGATTGTGCTGTGCGCCGGGCATCATGGCTGTGATCCCAACTTTTTTCAGCAATAATTTTACTGCCAAAGCGCTTGGCTGATCTTTTGATTGCTTCAGCAAAAAGCTGATCTTGTTTAGTTGTACCCACCACCAAAAACCATTTTTGCCAGCGTTTTTTCAACATATACTGCGCTAAAGCATCTGCGCGCATTGCCCTGCTGGGTAACATGTGTAAAACATTGCTATGGCACTGGTTTTGCCGTAGCAGATCATCTCGCGTAGCAACGTCAAAAAGTAGCATGGGCTTATCCTTGCCTGATATTGCAATCGGCGCCAGTTGTTTTGCTGACAAATTAACCACAACAAACTGATTACCCTCTGCGGCAATTTTATTGAAGGCCTGATTAACATCAGCACCTAAGGGGACAATGACCTGCTTAAGTATATATTTCTGACCGGTAAATTGGCCCGTTGTATTATTGTCCTTGATGGCAAGGGCTGCTCCTTGCAGACCTTTATCGGTAATAAAGGGGTCAAGATTAGATAACGACGCTGGGACTTTTTTCTCTTGGGTTAAGTAGGCGATATTGATTGTGAGCTTATCAGCTGCCACCACAATATTGAGCCAATTTAGGCAAAAAAGGACTAAAAAAAACCTGGTAATACCAATAATCACATATTTGAATCTATTCATCTCACTCCAAAATATACAGACAACGTTGATTGTGAGTATTTTACCGAAATATCTGAGTTTATAAGCAAAAACACGTATTTAAACTAGAAAAATCCTCCCTATACTGACACAGGAGCGCCTTCTTAGAAAAAATACTTGTAAATGATATTGTATTTTTTCAAATTACAGATAGTATTAAACTAATGGCCAACAGCGATCATACAAAGTCCATGAATGACAGCAATAAATTAAGCGCGACCTCCGCCGATATTTTCGACATTGATTTTACTAAAGACCTGCCTGATAATAAGCGGTATGCCGTTCGTTATATTAGAACAAACATCAAAGCATCGGTTTTAAAAGTCAGGTTATTTGGTACAGGTAAGCCCATGGGGATGGAACTACTGGATATCAGTTCCAAAGGTGCGCTTATATCAACGAGCAAAAAAATCCGAAAAAATAAAAAAATAACACTTATTCTTGAATTTGAAGACGGAAAAACTTTTGAAATTAGCTCAAAAATCGTTCGTTTAGAGAAAAATCAAGGATTCCGGTATGGCATCAAGTTTGATCGATTTAATCATGACCTTGGAAACTATATACTTGAAACACAAGATGATTTAGTGTTTCGGTAGTATTGCTAGATAGTAATGCATCAATGATGACATTGTAATTTACAAGTTCTCCAGTGGACTGCGAATGCCACTAAAATCCTTATTCATCACATGCGTATAAATTTCTGTGGTCCTAACATCCTTATGACCCAATAATTCCTGCAAGACACGAATATTTACCCCATCTTCTAATAAATGGGTAGCAAACGAATGGCGCAATGTATGGCAGGATGCCCG
>JAUXDP010000276.1 GCA_030618325.1 Methylococcaceae bacterium
GCGTGTCGGTATCGTGATATCGAGTAAGATAATTACCAATCAAAACCATGGCGCGATGGTCGTTATCCAGTTTGGCATGTTCGTAATAATGTTCTAAACGGAGGACGTGCGTGTAAGAACATTGCTCGGGGGTGTTGTTGGTCTCAGCATAAACCTGATAATACATCCAGATCGGTTTTTGCCATTTGGGCAAAGCCAATTTTGAGCAATGGCGCAATAACTCAAAATGGTCGATGGTTTCCAATATTTGGCATAAAGACAAGAGCAGGTTTTCATCATAATCCTGTTGTTGCAGCGACTTTTTCAGAGGAGCTTTTATTTTCCCCAGAGCCTTGTGTAGTCGCTCCTGATTGTCCTCCTCTAGGGCATATTGTTTTAGTAGTTGAATAAATCGAGTTAATTCTTGTGCTGAAAATAAATGCTCTTTGGCTGAGGGTAATTCTCGTAAAATAGTGGCTACGGGCAACCTCGATAAAAGAGCTTCCATGGTAGCTTGAAAATGTGCATTAATTGGATCCTTATTGAGTTTGCTCAGCGATTCAGTAATTTGTTGTAGAGCCTGTTGCTTGTCCTGACTGGTAAAACTAAGAATCCCTCGCATTAGCTGGGTTTGAGAGGTGTGATCTTTGCTAATTTTTAGATTTTCAGCCTGTTGAATTTCCTGTTCAACCAAATGATACTTTTTACCCTGAAGTAATTGCCGTGCATGGGCTATATGACTTGAAAACAGGGTTTGTTTGGCGAAGGTATTCAGCGGGTCAATTGTCAATATCTTCAACGCATATTGAGTGGCTTTTTGATAGGTCTGGTTGCGTGTTGCTGCTTGAACTGCCTGGGTCAGCAGAACAATATCTTGTGGGAATTTTTTCAGGCTTTTTTTCAGCCATTGCTTGTAATCATCAGCTGTTATTTGCTGTTGGCTATAATAACGGAGAATTTGCAAATAACTGTCATGATCTTCCGGATCATGCTCCAGGCTTTCAATTAGCGTCTGGGTTTGCTCCAGAGCTTCTTGTTTTGTTGCCATGTGGCGTAGAATTAGAGCTATTTTAAAGGCGTTTTCTGTGCCTTCCTTTGTTAAGGATTTTATGCACTGTTGCCAATGAAATTCAGCATCGCTACTGTTATTACGCTCGTATGATAGGGCTTTTAACCGATTTTCTTCAAAGTCACCTACCGAATCAAAGTTCTTTTTATAGGCGTTGAGCCCAGCCGGGTAGTTCGTTAGTACTGCCAAACAAAAATGCTGCACCAATTCAGTGCCAAACAGCGATTGATATTGAATAGCCAGTTTAAATTTTATCTTGTCGGATAAGTGATTTTTTTGTTTTGTTAAGTTGTCGATGAATTTGAGTTGATTATTATTCAGCCCTTTTATTTCACCAATAATTTTGCATTGCTTGTGACTGAGTTGTGACATATTTTGAGCCAGCGCCGAGCCTTTTTGAGTGCAGGCGAGTATCATTCCCGCCGATTGTGAATAAGGCGAATTGGCGGGAATTTTGGCTAACAGTGACTGTGCCTGGGTTAGCGAATCTGGAATAGTAATTATCGCTTTTAGTAAGATACGAAAATCCTTAAATGCTGATCGAAATGGTATTTTTTTAAACGCTTCGTTTACCCCTTCCAGGTTATTATTCTGATAAGCCTGTAACGCAGTTTGGGCAATCTGTAAATGAGTAATAAATGCTGAGTCTTGCGGTAATGCTTGTTGAAACTCAGGATGGTCGGTGAGAATCAGCAAACCAAGTAATGTGGCCAGCTCCGGATATTGTTTATCCAGTTGTTGTGCTGATAATTGCTCAAGAGCTGTTTGAATCTTGGCTGGGTTTTTTGCTTGAATCAGCCATATAATGCAATGATCGGAAGCTTCGTAAGGGGGCAGTGCATGTTGCTTATAATTATCCCACAACATCAACGCTTCTTTGTACATACCCCTTGCGGCAAAGGTCAATGCCCTTTGAAAATAACAGAACGCTAACTGCTGTTGCCATTCATTGTTATCAGAATCGGCCAATAGTTTTTTATAAAGTGCTATCGCTTCCTTATACTTGCCGGAATTTAACTGAGACAAAGCCTGTTTTTCAAGGCTATTCTCTGTAGTGCTAGAAACAGAGGCTTGTTTCTTTTTCATTGTGGCTGATTTTTTGCTAAGACTTTATAAATAAGTGAGATAGATTATAAAGGCTATAGCTTCATAGCACTATTTTATTGTTTCTATGTTTTATGTGGAAAGATGGAAGTTTCCACGTGATTCTAAAGGGAATGAGCATTATGCTTGTGGACAAGACCGGCAAGGTTTACATTCCTGGGTAGAGCGGGGAAATTGGTTCTGGATATTATATTCTGCGACTAGTGTGAAGAACCCGTGACACAAAGCGTTTGTGGATGCGTCACCACGTGTAGCTTGATAACAATATAATTACGTTACTCAGAAGAATAAGAAAAAGCTACAAGTTTTTAGCAGTATCGAGTTGGCTTATATTGCTGTGTTGCTGGGAATCATGATGCACTAGAAGGAATTATTGAAACAGTGGATATGAATTGGTAACTGATTGATTGCATTAATATATCAATTTAAATAAGTGACATTCTATTCTGATCCGGATTATATCTTTAACCAAGCGATGCAAAAACTTCATTGCTTGGGCGGGTATCTGAAGAAAGAATTTCTACTAATCTGCAAGTCGCATATAAGGCATCTTCAAAACCAAACCATCTATCATTAAAATAGAATCGACCGTGCAAATCGCCAGCAAATTTTGCAGCGGTAACTTTGAGTTCGGCTTTGATTAAAAGTGGTTCCGCTTTGCACATTATAGAACGACCTCTATTGGCTTCAATATATTTGATTAATTGTTCTGGACACTGGTCATCCAGAATAATCTCACTGCCTGGATAAGAGGCTAAAACTGCCTGGGAAAAAAGCATGATTAATTGTTTTGGAGGGATAATTTTCCCCTGGCAATCGACTAGATTCAGCACAGCGCCATTTCGATGAAAGGTTACACCAAAATCTGCTTGATGCGTTCGGACACTTGTACTAAGGCTGTCGAGATTATTTTTAGTTGTTGAGTCTGAATTGTTATCTAATGGATTTTTATTCAATTCAGACTGGTGGTGTATTACTTCACAGCCAATTTCTTGTAACAGATTGGTCATCAAAAGGCCGGATGCACCAGTATTGCCGTCTAAAATAATCTTCATTGGCCGGGTTAGACGAATATCCTCACATATCATTCCAATGTATTCTTCAACAAAGCTATTGTTTTCTTCCAGTTTTCCCCATTTATTTTTTAGCAATTGAGTATCATCAATGCTTCTTAGCAGTCGTTGTGTTTTTTCTTTTTCTAATATTTCTCCTGCAATAATAACTTTTAATTCCATTTGTTGATGGACCTGATTTTTGCTAGTTATCATCACACCGGTCTTTCCCTCAAAATGCTGGGTGACAAAATACAGTACCGGTATCGGAGATTCTCCCAGATTTAATACATTTAGCCCAATGGACTGGATACCTTCAGCCAGCGAATGACTTAATGTAACACTGGTATCATGGTTATCATAGGCCATAACAATAGTAGCAATATCATATTTTTTTGCTTCTAGAGCCAATGCTTGGCCAATATGGTTGATGTTATCAGATGTTAGTTGTGGATGTACGCCTCTTGGGGATTTTCTTAAATCATGATCCCGAAACATGGAAACTGATTTGTCAGAGAGCTGTTTAGCGGTTCTGCTTTGAGTGGCAGATTGTTGGTCTTTTTGAATAATATCTCGAAATCGTTGCATTTCGGGCAAGGGATCAGGCGGTAACTTGTTGTAACTTTGGTTTAGATATTTGTTAGTTTCGATATAAATGAGAGAAACCTCTTGACTGCTCGCACCAAATATTTCCGCTGTAACGCCGACAAAGCTTAGAAAGCTCAGCCGGAAAGCAGATTGGTCTCGTTCTTCAACCATCCACATCGCTTGTATGAGTTGATCTCCTTGCAATATTTCGGATAAAGCCTTATAGGCAGCACAACGTCTTTGCGTTGGGTCAAGAGGTTTATAGAATTCTTTGGTCATTTTTTGATAAAAACATTATTTTGCTAAATAAAC
>JAUXDP010000061.1 GCA_030618325.1 Methylococcaceae bacterium
CGGCTCGCACTGGGTTAAGAACGACATATCGGGTTAACTCCAAGAGATGGGCATTGGCATCAACCAAAATAGCTTTATAACGCCCCTGAAATAAATGTCCTGAGCGTCGATGACGACGATTGGATGATTGAGTAAACACACCATTAAGTTGCCTCATCCCTTTTGATAAATTTGCATCAGGTGTTTCGATGACAAGATGATAATGATTCGTCATCAAACAATAGGCATGACAAATCCAATTAAAATCTTCAGTGACTTGACTGAAAATTTGGAGAAACCGCTCTCTATCCGTATTGTCCTCATAAATCGTTTCACGTCGGTCTCCACGAGAGGTGACATGATAAAGTGCGCCCGAAAATTCTATTCTGATTGCTCTGGCCATATCTGAATAATAGCAAATATAATGCTACTATTCTAGACCTGACCCTACAAGCTACTGGCCATATCTGAATAATAGCAAATATAATACTACTATTCTAGACCTGACCCTACAAGCTCAAGCTCATCGAGCCATCGATCATATTGATATCAAAAGCATTACCAAACCCTCTAACATATAGTCCGGACTCAGGCTTTAAAGCAATCAGATGAAAGTCAGATAATGATTTTAAAACTGTCATTATTTCGCCAAACTGGTCTTGTAAGGCGGTTAATTGTTGCTCATATATTAAATCGTCTGATGCAATTTCTTCAACACTGCATTTAAAAGTAACTCTTTCACGGGCAAACAGTTGATGCGTTTCAGACTCCGGTTGAATAAACATAACAGACGCTTGTTTAGCGCTTAGTAAATTACGGGTATGTTGAGCCAGTTCGCTGGTAAAAATATAAAAAACGCCTTGCTGATCTCGAACATAAGGTGCATAGCTGATATCGGGCTGTCCACTTTCAGAAACTGTAGATAATAATAGCGTGTGTTGTGAAGTAATCAGACTTTGGTAAGCCTCGAAAAGTTCTTTTCTGCTAAGTTCGCTCATATCAAAAGTTATTGCGAGTTAGAGTCAACAAATGCCTCGACAAATTCACCATACCCTTTTATCCCCAATTCCTGTGCCGGGATAAAACGTAATGCAGCAGAGTTAATACAATAGCGTAACCCAGTCGGCTTTGGTCCATCAGTAAAGACATGTCCAAGGTGTGAATCACCCTGTTTACTGCGTATTTCAGTTCGAGGATAAATCAATAGATAATCTGTTTTTTCAACAATGTGTTCTGTTTTTAAAGGCTGGGTAAAACTAGGCCAGCCAGTACCTGATTTGAATTTATCTTTGGAAGAGAATAAAGGTTCTCCCGTTACTACATCAACATAAATCCCGGGTCTTTTTTCATCCCAATAAGTATTTTTAAAAGCAGGCTCAGTGCCCTCCTCTTGTGTAACCTGGTATTGTATCGGTGATAAACGTTTGCGTAATTCATCATCAGAAGGTTTTTGGTATTTAGCTTTGGATTGCAAAGGAAGCTTTAAATCATCACCCCATGTTTTGGTCAGGTATTGATCTCGACCGGAACGAAACCGATAGTATTTATAACGTACGGGATTTTTTTTGTAATAATCCTGATGATACTCTTCAGCCGCATAGAATTGGGTAAAGGGAAGAATTTCTGTAACAATATTGTTATCATAACGACCTGATGCCTGTAACTGCTGCTTCGACTGCTCCGCTTGCTTCCGTTGCTGCGGATCATGATAAAAAATAGCACTACGATATTGATTGCCCCGATCAACAAATTGACCTTCGCCATCGGTCGGATTGATTTGACGCCAGAAAGCCTGTAGTAATTGCTCATAGGAGGTGATAGCCGCATCGTAATAAACCTGAACGACTTCAACATGCCCAGTATTTCCAGCAGAAACCTGTTTATATGTTGGGTTTTCAACTTCACCACCACTGAAACCAGAGATCACCTTTTGTACCCCAGGCACTTTTTCAAAATCAGCTTCAGTACACCAAAAACAGCCACCCGCAAAGGTAGCTACCGATAGTTTTCCCTCATTATTAGTATTGATCGACTGCTGTGATTCAGCACAGCCCATAAGAGCAAGTAAACTAACAAGAATGGTGAATTGACTGATTTTAGATTTCATAACGATATTTTCAATTAATGGGAAAAAACATTATCTTCTTGGATATGTATTAATGCGCTACTTACTGAATCTTGTTATCGGTATATTGTTAGTTATACTACTACTGATTCATGCGTTTTGCCTAACGTTTACATTTACAGACGTGAAGTTTCCGTATTATCAAGTAAATAAGGATTTTTTGCCATCTGCGATATTTGGTACTGGGGTTCTGGTTGCTTTACTAACGTTTATTCGTGAGAACTTGAAACAAGAAGGAGAGACAGGCGAGAGAAGCCCGTTGCCACCGCAGTTCTTCTATGGGGTATCGGACTGGAAATTGAGGAAACCTCTTGATGACGTTGCTATTCAAGCCTATCCAGAGGGTGAGGTCTACGAGAAAACTATCGATCAACTCACACCTGGCGCCGGATTAAAACCTATAGCACCGAATTATATTGTCGCCATATACGACTTCATGGACTATTCGGAAGACTATAATGATCCGTTGGATGCTGTGACTGTATGGTCGAATGATTGGCTTGATTCATATGGTCACTCTGAAGGGACACAGAAGTATGTCGCTCACCGTAACAAATACAGGGTAGAAGGAAGCAAACTTCTCGAAAAGAATAGCAAAAGCCATTAAACTACAGTCAGTTAAGTTGGAAAAACTTTTTTGCCTATCGTTGACTAAATTTTGCCACCAATCTTCGCTCACTGGGTCTATTACTCAAACCCGCTCAATTTCGCCCTTCAGTTTAATATGAATGCATTCCAGAATTTTTTTCAAATTGGTAATGGAGCTATTTTGATAGGTTTGCGATTCATAACGCATTATTTGACGTGGGCTAATATCGACCATGCGCGCAAATTTGTCAACTGACAAATGCGAGGCAATGCGGTAACGAATTGGAGCCGCCATCAAGTCATCAAAGGTTTGAATAGAAATCTCTGACGGCTTCATCGTGCTGGTTTTATGGTAATCTTCAATTTCCGCCTGAATTTCATCTATCAGTTCTTTGGTTTGCATTCTTGCTGCTTGGACAATGGCTTCTGAAATACCCGGTTTATCAGGCGCATTCAGGCCTTCTTCAAGCATTTTCAGCTTCTCTTGCGCTACTTGGCATTGTTTGGTGCTGGTAATCATGGGTTATTCTCCGAGTCGTACCACCAGGATACCTTTGGGTTGTTTATCTCTATTGGTTCTAAAAAATTCTGGGAATGGCAAACCACTCCCCGCCTCAATGACATCAGGAAAAAAATCCACGCCATATTTCTTCTGCATGGTTTTTCTGTTTCCCAGAAAAATCGGATCGAGTACGTTAAGATCAATCTTCTGGTTGGTTTCCCAAACGCCATCAATATCGTTTGGGTTTTCTTTGTCGGTTATAAAACTGCCATCAATCCATAGTTTGCGTACATTGGCGTTGCCAAGATTAGCTGCCGCTGCCTTCAATCCCTGCATAAGCCAGCGCTTTTGTTCATTGGCGCAACCAAATCGGATTTCTATTTCTTCCAGTGAAACAACGTACTCGCCATCTGGCAGCTCGTCATTTTCGTTAAATGATGGAATGGACATGTACGACCCGTCTTGGAATATAGGACAATTATATCATGACTAATATGTCATTAATAGCGATCGGTGTGGAGAATGCTTTTATGCCCGCCAATGTTAACTTCGATGCAAGACCGGTTAGCCAAGCCGAAACTGCTCCAAAGAGGCTTGATAACTGGGGTCGGGTCGAATGGCACTTACTTAAGAAGTTATTGTTTTATTTTCAATTAGGTAGACTGAAGGCTAGCAACATGTTGATTTATCTGAAAATGCTGGGTTCCGTTATTGTACTTCGCTTAATAAGCTAACCCAGCCTACATTCTTAATGTTGTTGTTTTTACATCATTTAAGTTCTTAAGTAAGCACCATTCGGGTCGGGTTCATTTTAAATTGTTCATATCTAAATGCAAATAAACTTAAAATGAACCTGGCCCCAATTATTCTGTAGTACCCCCTATTCTTGAAGATTTCCCCAAAACCGCGTTACCATAGAAACTATAATTACATATGCGGGAGACATCGTATGCGCCATATTGAAAATTCACCCCAAGGAAAAAACATTGCCCTTAGTTGGAAACGATTATTAATTCAGGGAGTCATCATCATGCTGATTGGTCTGACAATGTCACTTTCCAGTCTCTTGAAGACTGATACCATTATTATGTCAGCTAGAGGTTTTTCTTTGCTCCCAGTTGGAGGCATGGTTATTTTTATTCTGGGACTTCAAGAATGCCTTGAAGCCTTTTTCGCAAAAGACTCTCGTGAATTCCATCAAAATCTGCAAGTCGGTATATTAGATACTGTTGTCGGAGGTTTGATTATTTTTAGCGTATCCGATGAACCACAGCGGTTAAGTTTGATGTTGGCGGCATTTCTAATTACTCGTGGGGCTGTACGACTCGCCCTGGTTCAAGCACTTCGATTACCTCATGTTGTTTCCACCTCACTCTGTGGCATCGTATCCATAATTGCAGGAATTTTGATCTGTTTTGAATGGCCTACAAATGAGGGTTGGTTTCTGTCTTTATGTTTGAACCTCGAAATTACTTTTCGGGGTTGGGCCATTATGATGTTTGGGCTATGGGTGAAAAAGAAAAATAACAAACCAATAGCGTGAATAATCATGAAAACATAGTTAGCCAAGCCGAAATTGCTCTAAAGATGCGTATGCATTTCCCCCAGATGTATCTGGAAAGATGCTCAACTCAAGCACAGTGACTTTTGGGAGATCGATGTGGTGGTCTTCCGTCTCAGTAGTTGCGCCTTCGGGACTGAAATTCCACTGCTGCCGTACAATTTCTTTAAATGATTGTCCGCCATCTGACGACCAACTCAATACATACTCTTGCGTTCGCTCTGTTTGAGTCTCTACAAAATTTAACCAGATCCTTTTGATCTGTTGTGGGTGAGCGAAGAGAAACCGAATTGTTTGCTTTCCAGGTTCTGCGGCACGCCACCCTGAAGTTTGTCCTGGTAGTAATGCTGACTCTATTGGATGAGCAGCATCTTCGGAGGTAATTTCTAGCTCAACTAGCTCCTCTAAATTCAACCAATCCTGATCAGGAGGTGTGGTTTCTTGTTGAGATGTATTGATGATTCGTTTTCGCACCTGGTATGCCTTGTAATTTTAAACCAGAAAACAACTGGTCATTGCTATTAAGGTTAAAAAACCTTCTTCAGTGAAAGAAGATTGAGATGTGGGTAAATGCTGGATTTATTTTCTCCTCACCCAACCCTCTCCATCAGGAGAGGGCTTGCTTTTAGTAGTGAGTGAGTTGTGGAGGACTGTGAAACGCGTTGTCCATCCTAAAGTTATTTTTTCCTCACATAAAGATCGGTAATGGTGCCATTGATCATTTCAGCGGCACAAGCCAGTGTTTCTGATAATGTTGGATGCGCATGAACAGACAAGCTCAAATCGTCAACATCAGCACCCATTTCAAGTGCTAAAACTGCTTCGGCAATCAATTCACCAGCATTGGAGCCAACTATGCCCGCGCCTAAAATTCTGCCAGTTTCTTTATCAGCAAGGATTTTTGTTACCCCTTCATTGCGGCCAAGGCTTAAAGAACGGCCACTGGCAGCCCAGGGGAATGCTCCTTTATCATATTCTATCCCTTGCTTTTTGGCTTCAATTTCGGTTAAACCCATCCAGGCTATTTCAGGGTCTGTGTATGCTACAGATGGAATCGTTAATGCATCGAACCCTGCTTTCATACCACTGATTACTTCAGCGGCCACTTTGCCTTCATGAGTTGCTTTATGTGCGAGCATAGGGTTACCAACAATATCGCCAATCGCAAAAATATGCGGTACATTGGTTCGCTGTTGTTTATCAACGGGGATAAAGCCCATTTCATCAACTTTTAGTCCCGCTTTTTCAGCCGCTATCAAATTACCATTAGGACGGCGACCTACTGCAACCAGAACATTATCAAAAACCTGAGATTCAGGTGCCTTGGTTCCTTCAAAAGTAACTTTTAAGCCTCTTTTCTGTGGTTCAATAGCTTTAACTCTTGTGTCCAGCCAGATGTTTTCGTATTGTTTCTGGATGCGTCTATGTAACGGCTTGACCAGATCTATATCGCATCCTGGAATCAGTTGATCCATCAATTCGACTACGCTGACTTTTGCACCCAAGGCGTGATAGACGGTTGCCATTTCCAGACCGATAATACCCCCACCAACAATCAGTAAATTTTTCGGGACTTCAGGTACTGATACGGCATCAGTAGAATCCCACAATCTTGGATCATCATTCGGGAAAACGGGTATTTCAGTCGGGCGCGAACCTGCTGCGATAACGGCTTGATCAAAGGTAATGGTTTTCTTGCCATCATCGCCTTGCACTTCCACTGAATGATCTGACAAAAACTGTCCAGTTCCTTGAATCAAAGTGATTTTTCGCTGTTTTACTAACCCCGCCAGCCCGTCATTGAGGGTTTTAGTAACACTTTCCTTCCAGGTTCGGATTTTATCAATATCTAATTTTGGTTTGCCAAAACTGAGGCCATGCGAACCCACCTCATCCACTTCGTGGATAACTTGCGCCATATGCAGCAACGCTTTTGAAGGAATACAACCCACATTTAAGCAAACGCCACCCAATACCGGATAGCGTTCTATCAACACTACATTTTTACCTAAATCAGCAGCGCGAAAAGCAGCTGTGTATCCGCCAGGGCCTCCACCCAAAATTAATACTTCGGCGTGTAAAACAGATTCGGTCATTTCCAGCTCCTTGAATTAAAGTATTAAACGGCGAATATCGCTCAGATACTGAGCTATCGCAACAACAAAACGAACGCCATCAGCGCCATCAATTACACGGTGATCATAGGTTAAATCAAGTGGCAAGATCAATCGAGGCAGAAATTCTTGGCCGTCCCAGACTGGCTTCATACTGGCGCGCGTCACACCAAGAATTGCAACTTCAGGTGCATTAACGATAGGCGTAAATGCGGTTCCACCGATTCCACCTATGCTGGAGATGGTCATACAACCGCCTTGCATATCTTTCGGCATCAACTTGCCTTTGCGAGCTTTAGCACTGATTTCTTTCATTTCATTTGCTAGTTCAAACACGCCTTTTTTATCGACATCTTTTAAAACTGGAACCACCAAACCATTGGGTGTATCCACGGCAATACCGATATTAAAGTATTTTTTATAAATTAATGTTTGACCATCGGCAGACAGCGATGAATTGAATTGCGGATATTGCCGCATAGCGGCTAATAATGCCTTGATGATAAAAACTAAAGGTGTAATTTTCGTGCCATTTTCCAGCTTGGCTTGCTCGGCATTTAATTTTTTACGAAAAGCTTCCATTTCGGTAATATCAGCTTCGTCATGCTGAGTGACCATCGGAAGATTTAACCAGACAGCACTGAGATTCTTACCTGTCAGTCGTTTAATTTTATTGAGTGCCTGTTCTTCAATTTCACCAAATTTAGAAAAATCTACCGCTGGGAGGGTTGGGATGCCAGTTCCCCCAACTGAGCCGCCAGAAGTAGTCATGGCTTGCTTAACAAAACCTTTAACATCCGCCCTCAGGATACGTCCTTTACGACCCGTACCATTTGGCATAGCGTGGATGTCCACACCCAGTTCCCGGGCAAAGCGCCGAACACCTGGAGAAGCGTGAGCCTTGGTTGTGGCCTGGCTAGTCCTATCCGCAGTTGAAGCAGCAATTACCGGTTCTGGTTCCGGTGCTTTTGTCTCGGGTTGTTGTGGTTCTGCTGGAGACGGCTCTTCAGCAACTGCAACCGGCTCTTTTTTATCGGGTTCTGTTTCGGTATTTTGTTCTTTCTCAGCGCTTAAAATCCCGATCAGTGTTCCTTCAGAAACTTTGTCGCCAACCTTTACTTTCACTTCCTGAATAGTTCCTGCTGAAGAAGCAGGTAAATCCATTGTTGCTTTATCAGACTCCAGAACTAACAGGGTTTGCTCAAGCTCAACGACATCACCTGGCTGAATTAATACTTCGGCAACTTCGACGTCACCATCGCTACCAATATCTGGAACTTTCAGTTCAATTGAAAAACTCATTATTATCTGTGTACCTAAATTCTAAATTAACCAGGGAGCTGTAATATTCGGATCAATACCATATTTTGCAATCGCAACATCTACTTTGGCAGGATCAAATTCATTATTGTCTGCGAGGCTTTTTAATGCCGCAATGACGATATGGAAGCTGTTAACTTCAAAGAAATCCCGCAAATTCTCACGAGTATCTGAACGGCCAAATCCATCTGTGCCCAGAACAGTGTAGGGTACTGAGATGTATGCCCGAATCTGTTCAGCAAAAGCACGAGTATAATCACTGGCTGCAATAACTGGGCCTTTATGATTGGCTAGACAATTTTCAACATGGGACTTTCTAGGTTCCTCTGTCGGGTGAAGTCTATTCCAGCGTTCACAAGCATAGCCATCACGAGCCAATTCATTAAAACTTGGACAGCTCCACAAGTCAGCCTCTACACTCCAATCTTCACGCAGTAAATTTGCTGCCGCTATCACTTCCCTGAAAATTACCCCAGAACCTAAAAGTTGAACTCTAGGAGATTCCCTGTCATAACCAGGCTTAAATAAATACATCCCTTTGAGAATGTCTTCAGCGACATAATCAGCCATCGGCGGATGTTCGTAGTTCTCATTCATCACCGTGATGTAATAGAAAACATCTTCCTGCTCTACATACATTCGGCGTAAGCCATCCTGCACAATGACTGTGAGTTCGTGAGCATACGTCGGATCATAAGCCATACAATTGGGAACGGTTGCGGCTATCAGATGACTATGTCCATCTTCATGCTGTAAGCCTTCACCATTTAGCGTAGTTCTACCTGCGGTTCCTCCTAAAAGAAAACCACGTGTTCGTTGATCAGCTGCAGCCCAAATTAAATCGGCAATACGTTGAAAACCAAACATAGAATAGTAGATAAAAAATGGAATCATCGGTACGCCGTGAGTTGAATAGGATGTACCTGCAGCTATCCAGTCACACAAGCCTCCTGCTTCATTAATCCCTTCCTGTAGCACCTGCCCGTGTTTTTCTTCCTTGTAGAACATTAATTGTTCTGCATCTTGCGGCTTATAAAGCTGTCCTACATGAGACCAAATCCCAAGTTGACGGAACATGCCTTCCATACCAAAAGTCCGAGACTCATCTGGCACTATCGGGACTATCTGTTTACCGATATTTTTATCTTTAACCAGAATATTCAAAATCTTGACAAAAGCCATGGTGGTCGACATCTCACTACCCTTACGGGTACCTTCGAGCATCGATTTAAAACTTTTTAATGATGGAATCTTAAGAGACTCAGCTTTGGTTCTCCGAGCGGGTAAGTGGCCACCCAAATCAGCGCGGTGCTGATTCATGTAGTTCATTTCTTTAGAATCTTCGGCTAACTTCAAATACGGTAATTCGGTCAGTTCATCATCGCTCACCGGTAGCTCGTATTTATCCCGAAACCGGCGCAACGATTCCACACTCATTTTTTTCTGCTGGTGCGAAGTATTTTGTGCTTGACCGGAGTCGCCCATACCATAGCCTTTCACAGTTTTAGCCAGGATTATGGTGGGTTGCCCCTTATGGTTAACGGCTGTCTGATAGGCTGCAAATACTTTGGTCGAGTCATGACCACCGCGATTGAGCTCCCAAATATCCCGATCAGTTAAATCAGAGACTAATTCCTTCAACTCAGGAGTATTAAAGAAGTGCTCCCTGACATAAGCGCCATCTTTAGATTTAAAATCTTGATACTCGCCATCCACACATTCCATCATGCGCTTAACTAACAAGTCTTGCTTATCTCGGGCTAATATTGCATCCCAGCGTCTACCCCAGACAACTTTGATAACATTCCAACCCGCACCGCGAAAGCTTCCTTCCAATTCCTGAATGATTTTACCATTACCGCGAACTGGGCCATCCAGTCGTTGTAAATTACAATTAACAACAAATATCAAATTATCCAGCTTTTCTCGGCCAGCCATGCCAATGGCACCCAGTGTTTCCGGCTCATCAGTTTCACCGTCACCCAGAAATGCCCAAACCTTACGACCTTCAGTCTTGGCAAAATCACGATCTTGCATATAACGCATAAAGCGGGCCTGATAGATAGCCATAATAGGTCCAAGACCCATTGAAACGGTAGGAAATTGCCAAAAATCAGGCATCAACCAGGGATGCGGGTAGGAGGATAAGCCATTGCCACCTTTTTCCTGGCGAAAATTATCTAACTGTTCCTCGCTGAGCCGTCCCATTAAAAAAGCGCGGGCATAGTTTCCTGGCGACGAATGCCCTTGAAAATATATCAAGTCACCGCCATGCTGATCTGTTGGAGCATGCCAGAAATGATTTTGGCCGACATCATATAGAGTCGCTACTGAAGCAAAGCTGGCGATATGTCCGCCAACATTAGTGTCTATATTGGCCTTCAAAACCATGACCATGGCATTCCAGCGCACATATGATCGGATAGTTCGTTCAGTTGTCGAGTCTCCGGGAAATCGCGGTTGTAATTCGACCGGAATAGTATTGATATAAGGTGTGTTGGCACTGAAAGGAACATTGGAACCCGATTGTCTTGCCAAATCGACCAGTTTTTCAATCAAAAATTGAGCTCGCTCACTACCTTCCTCTTCTAAAACAGCTTGTAAGGATTCCAGCCATTCCTGGGTTTCACCAGGATCAATATCTTCCTGAACGGCATCGACCGAATTTAAAATCTTATTCATCAATAACTCTTAATTTAAGTGGGGCTTTGCAAAAAAATAAGGAACCATATAATTTTTATCCGCAAATTACAATGGCTATTTGAAAAGGGGCATGATTTGCGCAACAAACTTAAGTTTTCTACTCTTACATATTGCAAGCTTAAGAAACTAAACGCTATAAGATAACAGATTAATGCCAGAAAGAAAGTAGCTGAAGAAACCAGGCTAAACGATATCTCTGAATTCAAGGCTCAAATTAAGCTATTTTTTTGCCAACATCATCCCCTGGACGACATTGGTAAATATCTGTAATCCGCATCAAGATTAGAGATCTGGCGGGTATGTCTGAACGAATTTCTTGCGCTAGTTTTTTCATCCGATCATATTTTTCTCCAGAACTCTGGATCTCAATTTCCCCTTTAACCTGAAAACTAATTTTATCTTCAGAAACATTTACATACAGAGCGCCCATAGGATTCTGCTGCATGTTCTGCAGACTCTTTACCATATAGTTATCAACTAGCCATAGCTCATCATCACTTTCGACAAAAACATACTTAATCGGAACTACATTTGGCACACCGGAACTGGAACTTGTGGCAAATGGAAACAATTCAGATTTACCAAAAGCGCCTTTCATCTCTGCGGTTAATTTGCTCAATTTAATCACCCTTTAATAATATGAAGACTCTAAAATTCTGTTGAGTTTTTCTGAAACAATCAGTTATTTTTTCGAAAAATTCAGAGAATACGCTGACCTTTGGCAAGTTTGGGAAGCTCTCCATCTAATCCCATCGCCATTCGCATTACTTTGTTTTTTGCGGGCTTTACTCTCTCTGCAAGCCCCAAACCTAGGTTTCTTACCAATTTTAACGGTAAGATTTCATTACTGAATATCCGGTAAAATGCATCCATTACCGTCATCATTTTTAAATTTTCAAAACGGCGCATTTTTTCATATCGTTTTAAAATACTTAATTTTGCAATATCCTGGTTTTTTGCATTTGCCTCAAGCAATACTTGAACAAGCGCAGCAGCATCGAGTAATCCAATATTAACACCCTGCCCCGCCAGTGGATTGATCATGTGCGCCGCATCACCCACCAGGACCACTCCGGTTTTTACATATTTTTGGGCGTGCTGACGTTTTAAGGGAAAACTGGCTACTCCCAAAATTGCTTTAACTGGGCCTAAACATTTAGGAAAACTGTTCTGTAATTCTTGTTTTAACTGTTCTTTATCCAATTTTTTTAAACGCCTGACTTCATCTGCACTGTTATACCAAACAATTGAACCATAAGATCCGGTAAGCGGTAAAAAAGCCTGCGGCCCGGTAGGAACAAAACGCTGCCAGGTTATATCCTGTTGTGGATTCTCAGTTTCAATATACAGAACCATGGCTTGCTGTTGATAATCCCAGCTAGTGACACCCAAGCCAACTGTCTGACGAACTTTTGATTGGCCTCCATCTGCCGCAACCAATACCCGAGCCGTTAAACACCGACCATCTTCCAATTGCAGCTCAGAAAGGTTTTCTGAATATTCCATTTTTTTGATTTGAACGGGGCAAAGTAATTCAATATTGGAAAATTCCTGTAACCTTTCCAGCAGGGCAAGCTGGGTCACTCTATTTTCTACAATATGGCCTAATTCAGAATAATTAATATCATTACTTGAAAATTCCGTGTCACCCGTGGTTTCCCAGACTCGCATCCGACGAAACGGACATGACCGACGATCAATCACACCTTGCCAGGCTCCCACTGCTTCCAGAATTTTTCTTGAAGCAATACTCAATGCCGACACCCGCAAATCATGCGGCTGCTCCGAAGAAAAAGGCTCCGGCATCTGCTGCTCTATCACGGCAACCTTTAACGAACTGCCTCCCAGCCCACAAGCTACAGCAGCTCCGACCATGCCGCCACCAACAATCACTACATCAAAATTTTCTTTCATATCAATCAGCTATACTTATTGCGCAAGAAGCCCCGTTATTTGCGCATAGCTTATTGAGATGGCTAAGGTGTAACAACAAGGAACAGCAATCTATTACAGTGCTTTACAACACTGCACTATGCGCACCAAAAATGGAAATTCTGGAGAATTAAAGAGTATATAACACTTTAACCTGCCATAACAAAGTCAATTCCTCATTACTCCTTCGGTCGCTCATAAGACAGTTCCGTGCCATAGGTTAGAACAAATTTATGGGCACCTCTATTAATTCTGGCTGAGCAGATATGCGTTGAAATATTTGAGAACAAGGCGAAGATCGCAGTTAATAGCCGGCTATTAACAAGATTTTCAACGAAGTTATCGAATATTTTAAGCGTGTAGATGCCAGTCATGAATTAATAGAGGTGCCCTTTAGTTTGTTGTAATTTTGGCCTGTTCAAATGTTGCCATTTCATTGTGTAGCTTACATGCCATTTGCAAAAGGGGGACGGCAGTAAC
>JAUXDP010000266.1 GCA_030618325.1 Methylococcaceae bacterium
TGGTGACACAGCAACTGGCTCTGTTTCTATTTCTATAGCGTCAGTAAATGATGCGCCAGTTGCATCTGCTTCAGCACCTGCTAGCAGTGAATCACTCACAGTCAGTTTTTCTTCAGCAAACTCTTTTGACCCAGATAACAATGATTCACTGAGTTATTATTGGAGTTTTGGCGATGGAAATAGCTCAACGCTAGAAAATCCAACCTATAGTTATTCTGCTTATGGCAGTTATAACGTTACTTTAACAGTGACAGATAATCATAATAGCTCTGACACAAGCAGTATCTCAATTAGCCTAACTGATCCTGCAACTTTGCTACCTGAAATACCTAGCAATCTTTCTTATACTATTGATAAGGTTGTTACAGGACGCGGTAAAAATAAAACAGTGTCGGGTTCAATCGCATTAAATTGGGATGTCTCAAATTCTGCTTTAGGTTATAACATTTGGCAATGTACTGAAGAAACGACTGGAAAAGGTAAAAAGAAAACCACAAGCTGCATATACAGCCAAGTTGGTACAACTCAAAATACATCTTTTAGTACCAATTTAACTAATAGCACGGTAAGGTTTAAAGTAGTTGCATTTAATAACAATGGGCTTTCAAACTTTAGTAACGAAATTACTATAAACCCGTAAGGTTACCCCAAACTCTTTCCTCAACTATATCGTTCCCATGCTCCGCGTGGGAACGATCGCTACGCAGCTTACTAAAGCATTATCATTCACCCCATCAATCAACTTAATCACCTGAGTTGCCAAGGCATCTTTAAATTAGCTTTATCCACTTGTTTTACAATGCCAAAACTTCTTTCTGAAATAACTTTGTTGTTGTTATAAATTGTAGTGTGCAGTTCTTTATATGGGAATATTCAGTTCCTGTATTTTATTTTCATTCTTAATAAACATTGTAAAACAATGTTACTATCCAAGCTTTGTGAAAGATAACTTAGCAAGTATCTTATTGCAAATGATATCATCTTTATCTGTTTCCTATTTGAAAGTGCCAGATGTTATGATTTGGTTTTCTATTTAAGCAGAATCATTATCTGCGTTTAAATCATCCTCATTTAAGGTTATGAAAGATTTTTTCAAACGAAATAGTATTCAGCTCAATACGACAAAAATAAACAAAATAATCAGTTATCAACTTTTCGAAAAAGTGATAGCGTTATTAATACTGGCCAACGTTTTGGCTGTTATTTTGCAAAGTGTTGATAGCCTATATTCTGATTACAACCATATATTTATTCAATTACAAGAGACATCTTATGCTGTCTTTGTGTTTGAGTATTTTGTGAGGATTTATCGTTGCTTGGTCAGTAAAACAATATTAGTAGAACAACCATTTGTGCGCTTGCGCGTCATGTTTTCGCCGATCATGATCATTGATTTGTTTGTTATTGTATTGTTTTATCTAAAAACTCAGCTTGGCATTGATCTTCGTTTATTGAGATTATTCCGAGTTCTAAGTATTTTTCAAGTCATGCAAAACTCAGGTGCATTGCATGTTTTACAGTCTATATTAGTCAGGGAAAGAAGAACCTTATTATCGGCAGTATTAATTATGTCGGTACTTGTCGTATTAGAGGCTGCAATCATCTATGCACTGGAACATCCGGTGCAACCTGAGGTTTTCTCTAGCATCCCTGAAGCAATGTGGTGGACAATGACTACGTTAACTACGGTTGGTTATGGAGATGCCGTTCCTATCACTCCACTTGGAAAATTCTTCGGAATCATAGTCATGTTTATTGGAATTGCCATGTTTGCGATTCCTACCGGGATTTTGGTTTCGGCTTTCTATCATGAAATTAAGCGTAAAGACTTTATTGCGACTTGGGATTTAGTGGCTCAAGTTCCGTTTTTTTCTAATTTAACCGCAACTGAGATAGCTCAAATTGCTGACTTATTAAGTCTTCATGTCGTTAGAGCGGAAGAAGTTATATTTAATAGAGGAGATCAAGCGGACTGCATGTACTTTATTGTAGCTGGTGTGGTTGAAATAAAGAAACCTGGAAAAGTTGAAAATATTAAGGGCGGTGATTTTTTTGGTGAGATTGGAATTTTATACAATATTCCAAGAATCGCCGATGCAACTGCCAAGGCCGAAACGGAACTTCTATTATTGAATAGTCGTGATGTTGAACTATTTATGGAGTATCACCCAAAATTACGTAACCGAATCAGAGAAGCTGCTGAGATTAGGCATCAATAAAGCTGTGTAATTTTCACTAAATGCTACAGCGGAAGGAAAAACAATAGGGTTATATCGTTCCCATGCTCCGCGTGGGAACGCATTCATAGACGCTCTGCGTCCCAAGTGCTTAACACTGGATTCAGAGCGAGAGCGTCCAAGGCGGCATTCCCACGCATTACACCAAGGATGGTGTGTAGTAGAGCAACGCAGGAGCAGTTGCCGAGAGCATGGGAACGATAGCTACGCAGCTACCAAAGCATTCTCATTCACCCCATCAATCAACTTAACCACCTGCATTGCCACCGCATCATCAAACACCCCCAGCAACCCTGTAATGAGTGTGATTTTTTTTCAGACATAAGCGAATTTCTTTACAATCCTCAGTCACTAATTTTTTACTGACCTATCTGTTTTTTGTATTTGCTTTAGAGCAACCGACATGCTTGCTTTTGATTCGATAAACCCTGCCTCATTAGCCTGACCTAACAAATTTTCAAGCGCTTGCTGCAGTTCAACTCCAGTTTCTCCCTGACCAGCTCGTATCAAGGATTTTGCTCGTTGAATAATAAACTCGCTCCAAGGCAAGGGTTCGGCAGCAGTATACTTTTTAAGTCTTTCTATATAATATTTAGCCTTGTCGAAATCTTTTGTATCCAGACAAGTTTCGATGGCGTATCGATAAAACCTGAGCTGATTATGACTTAAGGCTAGTTTAGACAGTAGCTTTTCTCCTTCCTGTAAAGCCCTTGTTCTTTTGTTTGAGCCCTCTGTTACCCAAGCCTGTACAGCCAGAATCCAGGATGTCATGTGAGAATTACCGAACGGATTTGTGGACGCTATCTCATAAGCCTGTTCCAGTAATGCTTCATTTTTATCTATCGTACCAAGGCATAATAAGGCATCACATTCTATACGTTTGGAGCCGATTTGTTTGGCTAACTGCAAGCACTGATTTGCATAAAGTCGCCCCAACTCTTTTTCGTTTTTTAGGCAGTAGATATCTGCCAGCTCATCCAGAGACATGGCTTCAGCATGATGATTTCTGACTTTTTGTGCTAATTTTAGTGTCTCCAACAGAATTTGTTCGGCATCATCAAATCGGTTTATATAAACCAAGATTGCACCAATCATCACTTGGTTTACTGTGATGTCGCGGATGAGGTGGTGCTGTTTACACACAGCAATGCAATGACGGAATTGCTGTTCAGCGGTAATCAAACGCCCCATGCCATAGTAGGCATCTGCAATTCCACTTAATGCACGTGCCTGAATTATCGGTAATTTATGAGCATCAGCCATGGCTTCAGCTTGCTGATGAGAGAGTAAGCAATTATCGGTATCGCCCAAAGAGAAACAGACATTGCCACGCAAGTAATGGAGGAAGGCAAGTGTTTCGAAATCTTTAAGTGACTCCGCTATGGGTTCGATTATTTTTATTAGAGACAGCAACTCATCATACCGTTCCAGTATGCGTAAAGCAGACCCTTGACCAATTAACGCCTGACATTTCTGTTTGGGTGATATTGCTTGTTTTTCAGCTTCAATAAATGCTTCTAATGAAGCTTGAGTTTGTCCTAATTCTCTTAAACAATTTGCATGGCAAATGCTCAAATTGAACAAATCCAAAGTTTCAGTTGCGATTTCCTGTCCCCGACTGATCACTTTTTCAGCACTGTCATATTGATACAACTTAATAAAATGTTCAGCCGCCTTGAGATAAGCATTGGCAGCCAGTTCACTTTCAGCTTTATCGAGATGTTCGGCGTACAATAATGGATCTTTATCGTTATACCAATCAGCAGCCATAAGATGCAAACTACGACGTTGCGAAGGCAATTGAATAGAGTAAATACCATCCAGAATCAATGCATGATGAAATAAAAACTGCGAACCATCTGGTATGATTAAACCGCGTGCTAACAATTCAGAACAATCATAGTTTGGGTTATCCAGAATATATTTTAAGGGATCCAATGAAAATCGCTGTCCCAGAATTGAGGCGGCAAACACCGCGCGTTTGTCGAATGAATCTAGCGTGTCCAATTTGGCAGCAATAATGCTCTGCACCGAATCAGGAATAACATCCACGGCCTGCTCCACACAAAATA
>JAUXDP010000263.1 GCA_030618325.1 Methylococcaceae bacterium
AATTTCTTGCCCTTCCACACCCGCTTTAGTTGCAACTCGGGCTAGCTGTTGGAAGGCTGCTATGAATTCGGGTCGGCAATCAGGATAACCAGAATAATCTACAGCATTTACACCGATAAAAATATCACTTAGTTTTAATACTTCAGCCCAGCCCAGAGCAAAGGAAAGAAAGACGGTATTTCGGGCGGGCACATAGGTGACAGGAATACCCTCTTGTGGATTCTCCGGAATGCTAATTTGGGCATCGGTTAATGCCGAACCACCTATCGAACCAAGACCAAGATTGACTATTTTATGTTCTACAACACCATATTGCTGCGCTATTGTTTTTGCGGCATTAAGTTCTGAATTATGTTTTTGCCCATACTCAAAACTTAATGCGTAACACTCATATCCTTGCTCTTTCATCAAAGCAAGAACAGTAATGGAATCTAAACCTCCGGATAATAATATAATGGCTTTATTTGACATATTATTTTCCCGCCACATCGCCCCATAGTATCTTATGCAACTGGAGCTGAAAACGTACAGGCAGTCGATCTGATAAAATTTGATCTGCTAATTGGGTATAATCTTGAGTACCCGCAGAAGGTGAAAATAGAACTTCACAGCGTTTATGAAGTTGATAGCGCTCCAATTGGTTTTTTGACCATACATAATCTTCATCATTGCTAATAACAAATTTAACCTGATCTTTGGTATCCAGATATTCGATGTTCTGGTAGAGATTTCGATATTCTTCATTGGAACTGGGAGTTTTGAGATCCATCACTTTGGTGACACGACTGTCAACTTCAGAAATATCAATTGCACCACTGGTTTCTACAGCGACGTTGATACCAATATCAGCCAGTTTTTCTAATAACTTGAAACAGTTTTTTTGTGCCAACGGTTCGCCTCCGGTAACCGTAACATAAGATGGATTATAGGTTTTAACTTGTACTATAATTTCATCAATAGTCAGAGTATTACCACCTTGAAACGCGTAAGCAGTATCGCAGTAAGAGCAGCGTAGAGGGCATCCAGTCAAGCGGATAAACACAGTGGGCCAGCCTACTGTATTAGATTCTCCTTGTAAGGAATAAAAGATCTCTGTGATCCGAAGTGTTTCAGTCAATGAATTAAGTGGGGTAATCTATTTATCCCGAAGGACAGGAAGAGCACGAAGAATTTACTAGAAAGACTTAATGGCAACGCAATGTATATATAGTGCTTATTTGATTTGGCTTAGTTTTTTTGCCGCTAAATGTGCTGCCGTTGTACCAGGATACTTCAGCGTAACACCTGTCAACCATTCCCGCGCTTTAACTGGGTTTTTTTCTTTTGCTTCTAGATATCCTAGTTTTAACATAGTATCTGCAACCTTTAAACTTTCTGGGTGCATTGTAATCACTTTGTTAAACGCTTTACGGGCTGAAACAGTATCCTGTTTAATGCTATAAGCTTCTCCCAACCAATACTGTGCATTTGCCGAATATTGACCATTAGGAAAAGTATACAAGAATGTATTGAAAAGCTTTATAGCTTGACTGGTATGACCATTAACTAAGGTTTCATGTGCAGTTTGATAATCTTGTTTTTCATTCTTGTTGGGCTGCTGAGCAACGGTTGACTTAGCTTGAGTTTTTTTTTGATAGCTAGGTGGGTCTTGCCGCTCAGCTCCATTTGTTGTGGACGAAGTAGTATTATCTGTTCCTTCAATTTTTTGCAAACGTTGATCAACATCCAGGTAAATATTTTTAATACGTTTTTTCAGTTCAATGATGGTAAAGTCCTGTTCTTCAACTCTTCCTCTTAGCTGCTGCACCTCGGCCTGTAATTGCTCCAATCTTCCCAACGTTTCATAAAGTGTCTGTGGTGAACGCTGGCTCCCAGTATGCTTACCTCCCTGATAAGTAGAATGGTTTACAACCGGTGGCAAAGGCTGCGGCTCTGCATGAGCCGCACCAGAAATCAAGCAAATAACGATGACATAAAAGTAGCTTGACTTCATTGATACACCACTTCTACACGACGATTTAGTTGCCATGCTGCTTCGTCTAGCTCCATTGCTGCGGGTTTTTCTTCCCCATAGCTTACAACTTCAATCTGCCCAGGTGAAACCCCCTGAACTTCCATCATGAGTAAAACTGATTTTGCACGTTGTTCACCTAAGGCAATATTATATTCGCGGGAGCCTCTTTCATCGGCATGGCCTTCAAGGATGATTCTTTGTCCAGGATTAGCAACTAAATATTGGGCGTGAGCCTGCACAACTGAAATGAATTCATCCCGTACTTGACTGCTATCATACATAAAGTAGATGGTCTGATGCGACAAGGGATTATTAGGATCACTAAATTCTGGGCCTAATAGCTTAGAACCACCATCATCATAGCCCTGATCGAAACCAGCATCTGATGATAAACCAGGAGATTCGGTTCCACTTAGAGATGGATCATCTTTATATCCAGTGGTTGCCGCTTCATCTTCTGAACCGAACAAATTAAAGCCTCCTTCACCATCTGAGCTACAACCTGTTATGACAACACTAACAAAAACCAATAATAGTAATGACTTTATATATTTCATTTATCTTTCACTCCAAAACAACAATTACAATTAAGAGACAGTCAAAAAACCTGTTTAAGAACGTCACGAGCCACTTTCAGTTGTGGGCGGATGGAGCGCAGAAACCAGAGTTTACTTGAAGTAAATCAGGATTTCGAGCACAGCCCAACCGCAAATGGCAGCGGCGCAGTAGATCTTGAACAGGTTCTAAGGTGACCACGCAGGTTCTCTCACCTTTCCACGACTAAATGCCAAACGCTGATGCATACGTCCATCAGTAGAAACGGCAGCTAGCGCACTAGTTTTACCAAACTTGGTCGAATAAAGAATCATACTTCCATTTGGGGCAAAACTGGGTGATTCATCCAGTTTACCTCGTGTTAAAATATCAATTGAACGAGTTGCCATATCCATGACTGCAATACGATAATCGCCACGATTGGCATGTACCATAGTAAGGTGCTTGCCATCTCTGGAAAAGCTACCTTTGGCATTATAGTCACCATCAAAGGTTAAGCGTTTTACCCTACCTCCGGAACTAGGTATTAAATAAAGCTGCGGTTTTCCACCTCGATCAGAGGTAAAAACAATGTTTCGACCATCTGGAGACCAGGAAGGTTCGGTATCAATGCCATAACTTTTGGTCAATTTACGTAAGGACTGATTGGCAAGGGTTAACACATAAATATCTGGACTACCGTCTTTTGATAAGGTCAGAGCCAGTTGACCACCATTGGGTGACCAAGCTGGTGCTCCATTAATACCACGAAATTTTGTAACCTGCGAGCGTTTTCCAGTAGCTAAATCCTGAATAAATATAGCTGAAGATTTTTTTTCAAATGAAACATAGGCAATCTTTTTACCATCAGGAGACCAGGCTGGTGACATCAACGGTTCTCTTGATGATGCGATAGTTTTAGGATTAAAGCCATCAGCATCTGCTACTTCTAATTTATATATTTGTCGGCCATTTTTCTTTCTGAAACTGGTTATATAGGCTATCCGTGTATTAAAAGCACCTTTTAAACCCGTTAATTTTTCATAAATGATATTACTGATATGGTGCGCGGAGCGCCGCAATTCACGAGCCCCCACTGTCATATGATATCCCATTAACTGTTCGCCTTTATAGACATCGAACAATTGAAAATTAATCTTAAATCGTCCCCGCTCGTCTCTAACCTGACCAATGACCAGATAGTCCTGCCCCAAAGCTTGCCAGTTTCTAAACCTTACCTTACCTGCCTGGGAGGGTCTAGCTAACATTTTTCGTTCATCCAATACTTTAAAATACCCGCTATGGCTTAAATCGGACTTAATAATATCGACTATATTAACAGGTAGTCTGGCAGATGAACTGAAAGGAACAATGGCAATCGGAACTGCTGAATCGGTACCTTGAGTTATCTCAATGGTAAGTTCGGCATTTGCATTTAATGAAAATAAACAACTCAGTATTACTAAAATGTAACTTTTAAAAAAGGTCATCACGATAGATTTTGGTATCAATAATTATTCTGGTTTAAAAATAAAACTAAAGCTTTTGAATTTAGCAAAAAGTACAGGGTCTTTAGGCACTGGCAGGGGCTCTGCCTTCCAGACTGCATTCACAGCGGAGCGATCAAAAACAGCATTGCCACTACTTTTAACAACCTTAGCATCCATTACGCCACCGCCTGGAAACAATTTTACCTTGATGATACATTGAAACCTACCTTTTAGAGAAACTGGCCTAACCCATTTTTGATTGACCTTTCTGCGTATAATATCAAGTC
>JAUXDP010000071.1 GCA_030618325.1 Methylococcaceae bacterium
GGGAACTGAGAAACTCTCTACAATTGGCAGCCGGATTGTGTAGCAATAATATCATTGATGAGCCTGATATCCAGGTTACCGAACTTCAGCAACTGACTACACCCTTGGTAGCACAAGAAAAAACACCCCTTCAGGTGCAAGTCGATTCAATACCAGACGAAAAACCTAATCAGATGGAAGAAATGGAATCTGGATTTATTTCTCGGTTGATAGAAAAGTATAATGGCAATCGAAAACTTATTGCCACTGAAATGAATATTAGCGAGAGAACGCTTTATCGAAAACTTAAGCGATTAAACCTTAGCACCCCGGCAACCGTATGATGAATATCAATTTGTTAAAGTGGACCCAATCCACCATTAATCAAGGTATAAGCAGTTTTTCGCCTCCTGCAGATTTGCACCAGTCGATCAGCCAGATTGAAGAATTACCTCCCTTTCCGGCGACAGCAAACCGAATTTTACAATTGGCATCCGATCCTTTAGCTGATGCCAAAAAACTGTCTGAAATTATAGAATTAGATCTTATCCTAGCCTCCCAGGTTATACGCTGGGCTAGTTCGGCACTGTATGGGTTCCGGGGCAAAATCAGCTCCGTTCAGGATGCTATCACAAAAGTTTTAGGCTTTGATTTTGTCTTTAACCTGGCCTTGGGCCTAGCAGCACTTGCGCCACTGAAATCCCCCATCGATGGCATTATTGGAAGCAAATCATTATGGGTTCAATCCCTGGCCAGCACCCGATTAATGACGAAAATTGCACTAAAAATGCCAGCAGACAAAAGGCCTCCATCACAACACATCTTGCTGGCCGGATTAATGCATAATATTGGCTTCATTTTGCTGGGACATCAGTTTAGCGACGAATATGCCTATTTAACCAAACTCATCCAAGCCAACCCATCTCTGGCAATAAATAATATCGAGAATTTCGCATTTGGCTACGATCATGAGCAACTCGGTGCATGGCTGATGCAAACCTGGGATATGCCTAAACCAATTTCGGATGTCGCCTATCATCACCATAACCCAAATTATCGCGGTGAAAATTACCATCTTAATTTACTGGTTTATCTAAATGATTCCCTGCTCGGTAAAATAGGTATCGGTGATGCTGCTAATCAGCTGTGTCCTGATAGTGTTTATGAAGAACTTGGTGTCGAGCAAATCGAATGCGAACAACAACTGGATGACCTCGAACAGGAACTTGAAGGTATTAAGGCAACTGTTGAAGTTTTATTGTCTTGATCTTGGCCTTTTTCTTCACAACCCTGTCAATCTTTTTTGCTCTGCTATACTTTAATAGATAAGCAACTATTCAGTAATTGCGAAAATCAAGTGTAAGCTGAATAGCTACAAATTTTTTAAGCTACCTGCAAGGCCACAAAATGAATAAACACAAAAGAATTTTACTATCCCTTTTATTAACCAGTTTCTTTATTGCCCATGCACCTGCCAGCAGCGCCAATGAAACTGAAGATAATTATAACGAACAAGTAAAAACCAAAGCCCTTAGTGGCTTGGCCAATATTGGCGCAGGTATTCTTGAAATACCTAAAAATGTTATAAATATCAGTAATGATACTAATGTTGTCTGGGGTCTTGTTGGCGGAGCGCCATATGGTGGCTTGATAATGCTTGGACGGGTAGCATCAGGTCTTGCAGACTTGGTAACCTGCTTTATTCCTACAACGCCTATTACTAATCCAGTCTATGTTTGGGATGATTTTGACAAAAATACTACTTTCGGTGATGGGCTTCGATTAGAAGACCGCTAGGCGGCTATCCGGGAATAAAGAACCTCCTAGTCGACATCGGTTAACACCTGCTTTTCTAATAACAGGCTGCTCAATTTTTCTGCTTTGAGTGGCCTGTCAAAGTAAAAACCCTGACCAATATCAGCATCATGTTTTATCAAATACGTTAACTGATCTTGGGTTTCAACGCCTTCTGCCACAACCTGCATTTTCATTTTATGGGCCATTACAATAATGGCTTCCACTATGCTGGCATCATCTGGGTTGGAAAATAGATTGTCTATAAACGATTTATCAATTTTCAATTTATCAATTGGAAAACGCTTAAGATAGTTGAGTGAGGAATAACCCATCCCAAAATCATCAAGGGCTACAGAAATACCTACGGCTTTTAACTCTTCCAATATTTTGGCAGCCTGGTCAACATCCTTCATCATTAAGCTTTCAGTCACTTCAACAAGTAAATCCCCTGGCTCAATCGAGTATTTGTTAATACATTCAGTAAACATTGCCACCAGGTCTTTTTGCAAAAATTGGCGTGGTGATAAATTGACAGCAACCTGAATCTTCGATATACCCAGTCCTCGCCAAACTTGTATCTGCTGACAAACTGATTCTACTAACCACGCTCCGATAGGAATAATTAAACCAACATCTTCGGCCAGACCAATAAATTTGGTAGGGAGAACAAGCCCCTTTGTGCTATGCCGCCATCTTAACAAGGCTTCTACACTAATAATCATATTGGTTTTCAAGTCAATTTGCGGCTGATAATAAACTTCGAAATCACCTTGGGAAAGGGCATCGCGCAATTGTTTTTCCAATTCCAGTCGTTCGCGGGCACTGTCATTAAATCCCTTGGAATAAAAACTAAAAGCATTTCGCCCACTATCCTTAACCCCGTACATGGCTGCATCAGCTCTGGCCAGCAAGCCATCTGCAGTTTCACCATCTTTTGGAAATAAACTGATGCCAATACTGGGGGTAACAAAAACTTCCTGATCGAATATGTTAAAAGGCTGAGACGAATTATAGATAATTTTTTCTGCTATCTCGACAACATACTCTTCATGTGCCAAGTTCTCCAGCATGATAACGAATTCATCTCCACCCCATCGCGCCGTAGTATCAACTTGCCGGACACTTTCCTGCAACCTCTTGGCGATCTCTTTTAACAAAAGATCACCGCCAGTATGACCTAAACCGTCATTGACTTTTTTAAAGCCATCCAGATCGATGAATAAAATAGCAATATGTTTTCCAGATCGACCCGCCACATTAATAGCTTGTGTTAACCGATCATGCATGAGGACACGATTGGGTAATTCAGTCAAGGAATCATGCGTGGCAATATGAGCCATACGCTGACTGATATTAAGCATGTCTGTTAAATCACTAATCCCATAAACAATTCCGGAGATTACTCCGGAACGATCATGCACCGGATTGGCTGATAATTGCACTGCATGCTTTTTTCCCGAAGAGTCAATTAAACATTCGATCTGAGCCTTATTAAACACATCTGCATGAATGGAGTTTCGGGTAATTACATTATAAAGTTGATTGCATTCTTCGGATTTCTTTATAGGAAATACCATTTCAAAACGCTGCCCTTTCGCTTTTGTTAATGAATGTCCAACCAAATTTTCCGCAGCCGGATTCATAAATTCAATATTGCCTTGCTTATCAGTCGTAACTACCGCATCGCCTATCGCTAATAGAGTAGCATTGGCTTGTTGTTTTTCTTGAAACAGCATTTGCGAAACAACATCCAGATGCCTGCTACTCCATAGTAAATACCCCAGCGATAAGGTTAAAATAACTGCTGCCGGCTCAAACCACAAGTGGTGAACAAATAAAAGAAAGCAACTGATTGAAAAACTTAGCAAGATAAAAAATATAGCTATGAACAACGTGCTCCAGCCAGATAAAAAAAATCGGTAAGAATAAACCGGAAAAAAGACCAATACTATTGTTAACAACAAAGCCCATAACCGGTTGAGGGGTAAAATAGGTTTCTGTTGCAACAACATATCCAAAGCATTGGCATTAAATTCCACCCCAGACATTAATTCAGAACTACTGGACACAGAAGTGGCAAATCGAGCACCTAATCCAGTAGCATTCAGTCCAACCAAAACATATTTACCATAAAGCTTTTTTCTGAGCTTTTCTGACCTTAATACATCTATATACGATAAGGCTTGATAATGTCCCGCAGAGCCTGAAAATGGGATACGTACAAAGTGAGTAAAAGGAGTAAATTTTTCTGCTTCTGGATAACCAAGTCCTTGCTCAGTTACCACCGTATGTTTCGAGTTAGCAGTACCAATATTCATCAAAGCTTTTGCAAAGGCAGGAATATGAATAGCCGAATTGATATTTGCATGTAAATGTATGCCTCTAGCCACCCCAGCTTTACTGAGATTAACATTGACATGCCCCAGTAATGCTGCTGCTTCTGCCAATTCAGGAATAGGTAACCTGACTTTTACATCTGAAGCCACCTCGGCCATCTCTATTACCCCAGGCAAAACGGTTCGGCCATTAAGTTGAATAGCTTTTGCCAAACGTACATCCGCTTCAGGTTCGTCATGATCAGGGTCTAAGAAAAGAATATCCAGGCCAATTGCACGCACTTCAGCTTCAGTCAATTTATCAATAAATTCAGTATGAATATTGCGCGACCACGGCCATCGCCCCAAGCTTTCAAGACTGCGATCATCAATAGTAATGATCACAATTTCAGGATTTACTTCTCTGGCAAAAAACTTTGACTGGAAATCGAAAACCATATCATTCCAGTGTTGGAATCCACCAAACCATTGTATCCCCGCCGCCATCAAAGCCAGCAAGAATGCAAAGGCCATCGAGTGTAAATGGGTGGATAAATATTTCACAGTGAGCTATAGGGCAATTAAAGCGAATAAAGGTAACAACACCAGAAACCAGTACAGATCCATTCCCGGCACCTCAATAACTTGAGGAACACCAAAAGGACCGATAAACCCATCAGGATCAATAGTCCGAATACGAACAAAATATTCACCACTATCAGGCATAGGCAACTCCAATTTGGGCTCTTCTATTTGTTCATCAACGAGAAGCACCGTAAAGTTTTCATCTTCTGCCATCTGGACTTGATATTTTTGTCCCGGCAAACCTTTTCGAAAGCGTAAAACTAAGTTTTCATTCTCAAAGTCAGGTGTTTCAATTTTCGGTGCAGGCAGAATTCTTCGTAACATTTGTGGATCGCTAAAAGGCCCATCACCCTCCTGGTCAATTGCGGCCACTCGCCAGTAGAACTTGCCTATTTTTAAAGGCTTTTCAAGCGTTAATCCTGTTTCTGTATTATTGCTGATATTCACCAAAACCTCAGTAAAGTCTTTGGTTTCGGCAACCTGAAAATGATAGCCTTGATTTGCTTTATTCTCAGCCCATTTAAAAGTTGGAGCCTCCTCGAGAATACCTTCTCCCGGCTTTGGTTCGAGCAAAAATGGCGGTTCAGGTAGGGCATTTAGAACAAACGGAAATTGTGAATTTTTTCCTTCCAGACCATTCTTATCAATTCCACGTACACGCATTTGATACTTGCCATCCGGCAAATCAACTGTTCTGATCATTGCCGATGAAAAGGGTTTATTGAATAATAAATTGTCGAACTGAGGTGTGTCTGAGATTTGCACTCGATACCCTTGATCTTTCGGTAAGTCCATTAATTTTAATTGCACGGGGACTCGTTCTAATAGCCTGGGAACGTCTTCTATGCTTGGTGGATCGAGTAACTTAACAGGAGGAATCGGCTCACGATCAACAGCTGCAATAGTTCCAAACCCATGGGGAATTAACAATGCTTTATCACTACTACTTACCAACACGCCCCCTTCAAGTACTTCTGTTTTTGATGTTTCATTTTGTGGTTCAGCACTAACCCGGTAATCAGTACCACGAACCGAAGTCACTGAAACGGGAGTACTAATTATAAAGTGGTTAGCTGTGTCCTTTCTTGGAGTAACCTGCGTTTCCAGTCGGCCTTGCTTAAGATACAATCTGGAATCAGTCAAACCTGTATATTCGTAACCCCCTAGAAATTGGACTTTCAATTCACTGTTTTCTTCAAGCGAAAGTCGAGTGCCATCAATAAAACCCAGTACGACTGATGAATTTTCTCCGGTACGAATGGTATCTCCTACAATGACCAATACGCCAGAAATCAACTTGGAGGAATCGCCAGTTTTCTCATCGATTAATTCCGCCTGCCCGCGTATATTTTCAACACGAACCAGCATCGGAAAACTGCGCAACCATTTTGCCGGAATTCTGATTTCAGTACCGGGCGACATTTGCCATGGATCTTGAATATTATTCAGCTTTTGAACTTTTTTTACATAAGAAATATTCTTTAAATAGTCGACGGTCAAATCCCAAAGGTTATCGCCTTCCTTAACCGAATAAACCCAATCATCAGAGAAAACTTTAGGTGAACTTGTTGAAACAAACAAACAAACAGCGAAAACAATAGCGTGGGCAACGCCAAGACGATTATGCATACTCAGATAGCCTTTTCAATTATTAATTAAAATTCCCACAAGTTTAAGTAGAAAAAACAAGATCTTTCCTTCTGCCCTGAAATACAATAATCATAACCCTCTTATGGAGCTTTTAATGCATCAAATCTAATTGATGCCAATCTAACAGCAAAGCTTAGCATACGCAACTGGATTTAATGGAAATATTTCACATAGTTTGAGGAGTTTTCAGCAATGAAAATATTAATTGAACTTTGTTTAATTAACACATATACTCTACCGCATCGTTAAAATAACTAAATAAATTTCCCCGCCTCCGGGACAGCGGGAAATATATGCAGCTAAATCAGAAATAGAGAATTCAAAAATGCTAAAAAAAATACTACACGCCCTGCTCACACTATTGTTTAGAATTGAAGTAAAAGGACTGGAACACTATGATGCGGCAGGCAAACGAGTATTAATCATTTCAAATCACACCTCATTTCTTGACCCGTTGTTACTCGGTGTTTTTTTACCAGATGACATCACTTTTGCTATCAACACCCACATTTCACGATCACCCTGGATTAAGCCTTTTCTTCGTTTATCAAAGGTTTTTGTCCTGGACCCAACTCAACCTTTATCTCTTAAGTCGCTGATTCATCATTTAAAAACGGATAAAAAAACTGTTATCTTCCCCGAAGGACGTATTACCGTCACCGGTTCGCTGATGAAAATCTACGATGGTACCGGGATGGTTGCCGATAGAGCAGATGCAATGATTCTACCCATTCGAATCGATGGCGCCGAATTCACCCATTTCTCACGATTAAAAAAAATCGTCCGTCAAAGAATGTTTCCCAAAATCACCATTACTATTCTTCCGCCCACCCAGGTTGCGGCTCCGAAGGAACTAAGAGGAAAACAACGACGGCATTATAATGGTCGTATACTGTCCGATATCATGACCAACCTGGCATTTACGACCAGCCATTATCAGCAAACTATTTTTGCCAAATTACTACAGGCTCGTATTATTCATGGGGGCAAACATATCGTTGCAAACGATCTTGAACGCACCCCACTTTCCTATAACCGCCTGATAACCCGAACCATTGCTATTGGCAATGCATTAAAAAAAATAAGCGAATCCGGTGAAAATTTAGGCGTGTTATTGCCTAATTCTACAAAAACACTCTGTGTCGTATTGGGTATTCAGCTATATGGCAGAGTACCGGCTATGCTGAATTATTCTATTGGCTCTACAGGAATGCTCTCAGCATGTCATACTGCTAAAATCAAAACCGTTTTAACCTCCAGACGATTTATTGACCTTGGTAAATTAACCGAAGAGGCGGAACACTTAAGCCAGCATTTAAACCTAGTCTACTTGGAGGACCTAGCCAGCAACATCACCGGATTAGATAAGCTAAGAGCGTTCTGGCAATGCAAAACTGCTAACTCCTGGTATAACAAAGCAGAATTAGACCCTCATCATCCTGCGGTCATTTTATTTACCTCCGGTACTGAGGGATCACCAAAAGGAGTGGTACTTTCACATCAAAATATTCTGGCTAATCATGAACAAGTTGCCTCTAGAATCAATTTTAATGCCCAAGATATCGTATTTAATTTCTTACCCATGTTTCATTCCTTTGGTTTTACCGTGGGTACCCTGCTACCAATAATGCATGGCATGACCACTTTCTTTTACCCTTCCCCACTGCATTACAGCATTATTCCTGAAATCGCCTATGAAAAAAATGCCACGATTATGTTTGGCACCAATACATTTCTGGCCGCCTATGGAAAAAAAGCGCACCCTTACGATTTTTATAAAATTCGCTACGTAGTTGCTGGTGCTGAAAAACTGCAAGATAATGTCCGCCAACTCTGGTCGGATAAATTTGGCATCCGAATTCTTGAAGGTTATGGTGCGACAGAAACTAGCCCTGTTGCAGCGGTGAATACTCCTATTGAAAATAAAATAGGTTCTGTCGGACGATTAATGCCCAGCATGAAATACCAACTGGAAGCTGTTCCTGGCATAGAAGATGCGGGAAAATTACATCTAGCCGGTCCCAATATTATGCTGGGATATTTATTGGCTGATAACCCTGGGAAACTGGTGCCTCCCGAATCTACTTATGGCAAAGGCTGGTATGATACTGGGGATATTGTCCACATCGATGAAGATGGCTTTGTCAGTATTCAGGGAAGAAGCAAACGCTTTGCCAAAATCAGTGGCGAAATGGTTTCATTAGCTGCTACAGAACAGATCGTTGCCGACATCTGGCCGGAGCACCAACATGCTGTAGTTAGCCTACCCGATGAAAGAAAAGGAGAGCAGTTAGTGTTATTGACTACCTATAAAGATCCAACCATCAAAGAACTCATCGCAAAAGCGAAAGGCATAGCAGCCATCAATCTACCCAGAAAGTTTGTAGAAGTAGATAAAGTGCCAGTTATGGCAACGGGAAAGACAAATTATATTGAAGCAACTGAGTTGGCAAAACAAAAATTGGCATGAACAGAAAAATTTATCTCTTGTTGGCTTGTCAATTTTTATCGGCTTTTGCCGATAATGCTATCTTGTTTACGGTTATTGCCATTGTCATGCAATCCCAGCAACTGGCTTCTTGGTATATCCCCGCCTTGCAAAGCGTATTTCTGATTGCTTTTGTTTTCCTGGCTCCCTGGGTCGGCGCCATTGCCGATCAACATGCTAAATCTCGAGTATTATTGACCGCTAATATAATAAAAGCACTAGGTGCTGCTCTATTATTAATCAATGTTGAACCTTTAATCGCTTACATGGTAGTTGGCGTTGGAGCAGCAATTTTCAGTCCTGCCAAATATGGTATTTTGCCCGAATTAGCCGGCAATGATTTGCTGGTTAAAGCCAATAGCTGGATAGAAGGTTCTACCATTCTGGCTATTTTGTCTGGCATGGCCGTAGGCGCACAACTGGCTGATTACTCGGTACCCTTGGCTTTAAGTTTCACTGTTGGGTTATTTCTAGTATCCGCAGCGACAACGCTATTTTTACCTGCCCACATCAGCAAAAAAACCAAGCAAGGTTCGCAGATCTTTAATTTTTATCAGCAAATAAAACAGTTTTTAGTTACCCCTCGCTCACGGTTCGCCATCCTGGGCGGTTCACTTTTCTGGGCTTCCGCAGCTACATTGAGGGTCATTATTGTTGCCTGGGCACCACTGATTCTGTACGTAAAAAACGCGACCGAGATTGCAAATTTAACACTATTTCTAGCTATTGGAATTATTGTAGGCTCTGCTTTGGTTCCTCGCATCATACCACTGGAGCATTTGCGCAGGGTACGCTTTCCAGCTGCGCTGATGGCAGTGTTTATTATCGTGTTGGGTTTTGCTGATTCACTTTGGCCCTCCCGGATAATATTATTTATTATCGGTACAGCAGGTGGGATGTTTATCGTGCCAATCAATGCGGCATTACAGGAACTGGGACATAAAAGTATCGGTAGTGGCGGGGCAGTTGCCTTGCAAAATTTTTTCCAGAATTTTGCGATGCTGACCGCTGTAGGTATTTATACCTACGCCGCGGCACAGAACACTAGCCCAGTATCCGCGATGCTAGTTTTAGGAGGCTGTTTATTTATTGCTACGTTTATTATTTCTATGCATCTACCTGACCCGCCCAGCCCCGAATAAAGTTTTCAACCAGCAACACTATATTATTTTCTACATCTTTTATTCCTACATCATCAAGGGTGTTGGTTAAAGACAAAATGCATATACCATGAACGCCGCTCCAGATCGCTCTTGCTGCAGATCGGGTTTCTGATTGATCAACATCAGGAGCGAGCAGCCCGAGTAATTTCTCAACTCTGACAAAAGCTTGATCAACCTTTTCCTGATACCAAACGGGTATGGATTCATCATCAGGCAAACGATGCTCAAAAATCATACTCCAGAGACTATAATTCTGACTGGCAAATTCCAGATAGCTTTTGGCTAGTTTTAATACTCGTTCTTGTGGCGCACATTCTGGTGTTTTTTCATCTAGCTGGTCGCCTAGTTCATCCAGAGTTCGTGCCTTTACATGCATGATTAAATCACCCATATTGGTGAAAACCATGTAGATACTGCCAACTGTATAGCCAATTTCCAACGCAATCCTGCGTACTTTCAGGGCAGCAAATCCTTCTTCAATAACAATGGTTCTCGCTGCTTCCAGCACCATGTTTTTGATCTCTTCGAGACTGTGATCACTTCGTCTTGCCATCTTATTATTCTATTCCTGAAAAGTTGCTCTTTATTTTATCCTTATTGAGTCGTATTATCTCCCTTATGGACATACATCAGCAACAGCTTAATCAATATTTGCAAACTTTACTTAACCCGGATTCTTTCAATGACTATTGCCCCAATGGTTTGCAAATTGAAGGCACTGAAAAAATTGAGAAAATTGCTTTTGCAGTTTCAGCTACCAAAGATTCAATTTCTAAAGCAGTTGCCCAACATTCGGATGCATTAATAGTACATCATGGATTGTTTTGGAAATTCCACGGCGCTCGAACACTGACCGGTGCTTTTGGACGACGAATATTTCCGCTAGTCAAAAATAACATTAATCTATTCGCCTATCACCTGCCGTTGGATGCGCATTCTATTGTGGGTAATGCGGTCACACTAGGTAATAAAATTGGTTTGCAGCAACAACAACCTTTTGGTGACTACAAAGGCTCGCCAACAGGTATCAAGGGTCTATTAGGAGACCCCTTGCCAGCCAAGGAAATAGCTATCAAACTTGAATCCATCCTACGCCACAATATCATCCTGGCATCACCGGATGACCAGCAATTAATCAGTTCAATGGGTATCATTACAGGCGGGGCAAATAGTGACTGGCTACTGGCGGCGCAAGAAGGACTTGACGCTTATATTACCGGTGAAATTTCCGAACACGACTGGCATGAAAGCCAGGAGAACAATATCCACATGTTTGCCGGAGGTCATCACGCCACTGAACAATTCGGCATTCAGGCGCTAATGCAAAAAACCCAAGAACAATTCTCCATAGAATGCATCTATATTGATAGTAACAACCCAGCATGAAAACAGAAAACCATACTCTACTCATAAACGACAAGGACAGCATATCATCTGTCTGGTTATATCCTGACAGTTATCAGAGTGCCATAATTATTGCTCACGGTGCTGGTAACGGTATGAATTCTGCATTCATCAGTTATCTGCATGAGACAATTGCCGAGCAAAATATTCTGAGTATTAAATTTAACTTTCCATATATGGAGCAAGAAAAAAAAGCTCCGAACCGGCCAGCCGTTTTGGAAGCAACCTGGCAAAAAATGATTGAAGCCGTACTGGAAAAAACCAATTTATCTTCAGAACAAATTTTCCTGTCCGGAAAAAGCATGGGTGGCCGTTATGCCTCAATGATTGCCGCCAAGCAACAGTATGCAGGGGTAATTCTATTTGGTTATCCTCTCCACGCTCCGGGTAAATCCTTAACTCCCCGAATAGAACACTTTTCATCAATTCAATGTCCCTCACTTTTTTTTCAGGGTACGCGAGACTCTTTATGTCAGTTAGATAAGTTGCAGGAAAGCCTAAAAGAATTAGCGCAGCCTTCTAAACTGCTTATTATCGAAGGCGGCGATCATTCTTTCAAAACCCTCAAACGTCTAAATCGCACCGAAGAATCGGTATGGCAGGAAATTGTTCAGGCTACGACTGCCTGGATTCATGGAAATTAGAGGCTGTCTGGTCAAAAAAATCGGCAGCATCAAGTAATAAAAACCTTACGATTTAACCACCAAAACTAATCTCCACTCGCCTGTTCTTAGACCGGCCTTTAGGTGTTCTGTTACTTTTAATCGGTCTGCTTTCACCAAACGCTTTTACCAATATTTGATTATGTGGCACACCCTGGCTTTCAAGATAACGCTTAATAACATTACCTCGTTTTCGAGAAACTTTTTTATTACTAAACTTA
>JAUXDP010000005.1 GCA_030618325.1 Methylococcaceae bacterium
AGACTTCAAGCCATTTTCATGCCTTTTATAGCGTAATATTATTGATTCAGCAATAGCCCCGGGGACTTCACCACATTCTGCAAAAAAAATAAAGATCACAAATAATTTGTGCCTCATATTTTATTGAACATAAAAATACTTTTGTAAGTAATGATTATTTGTCACGACAAATCATAAACACACTATTGAAGTTCTACCATGCAATTACTAACAATCATACTGAGTTTTTTGTTGTCCGTGCTCTTTACGGGTTTATCAGCTAACCCTGAAAAAAATGGTTTTGATTTATCAAATTCCTTAATTCGAATCGATAAAATAGTTAGTGGTGGACCCGATAAAGATGGCATACCTGCTATTGATCATCCCAAATTTTTGAAGATACCTGAACGCATAATTTTGCAACCTGATGATCGAGTATTAGGTATGACTTACCAAGGGATCTCTAAAGCCTATCCGATAAAAATACTCAATCATCATGAAATTGTTAACGATCAGTTTGCCGATGAACCTGTTGTTATTACCTTTTGTCCTTTGTGTGGCAGTGGTATTGCCTATTCAGCCAAACTCTCAGGTAAAACACTTCATTTTGGTGTTTCTGGGTTACTTTATAACAGTGATGTCTTACTTTTTGATAGAGAAACCGAATCACTTTGGTCTCAGTTAATGAACCAGGCGATTAGTGGTTCTATGCGAGGAAAACAACTTTCACCCTTAGCCATCACCCACACTACCTGGGAGGATTGGTATAACCGCTTTCCCGATACCTGGGTGTTATCTGATGATACGGGTTATTATCGAGACTACACCAAAGATCCCTATAAAGGTTATCATCTGGACAGAAACATCTGGTTTCCTGTTGAACAGCAAAGTGGTCGCTATCATCCAAAAGAAATGGTAATGGGAATTGAAATTAACGGCCAATTTAAAGCCTATGCATTCTCAGAATTAGCAAAAGCAAAATCTGAAATAAATGATCAATTGGCGGGTAAACATTATTCGATTCACTATGACCCATGGCATCAAACAGCCAGTATTACTGATAACAACGGCGATGAAATTCCCACAGTGATGACCTTCTGGTTTGCTTGGTACGCTTTTCATCCAAAGACATTGATTTACCAAGTGCAATGATTGTAGAGATAATACCAATCCCAATAAGTTTTTATTTAATTCTCCTCATCCCCGCCTTCTCCAGCAGGAGAAGGAATATAGGAGAACTTCTTGGGATTGGTATAACATCCCTTAGCTTTAACAATTTATTTCTCTTGTCACTGTTTTTTAAACAAAAAGGGATAACTTACAAATACCAGACTTAGGGATGTTATCTCTTGTTCACTCAATGGTTACTAATGTTTTCACACGGCAAAATCTTTACTTTAGAGCTGAATCTGCAGACTATAAAAACAACATTGATACTATGAGTCGAATCGATCCCACACTAAAAACTACTTTCATTTGCAGAACCTTGATGTCCGCAATCTTTGTCGCACTTATTGCCTGCACCCCACAGGAAAACATCATGGTTGCTGGCTCAACCACCGTTTTACCTATCATTTCTAAGGCGGCTGAACAATTCAGCCAAACCACTGGAATTTCTGTCATTGTTAATGCGGGTGGTTCCGGTGTCGGCATCAACCAGTTAGCGGGTGGAAAAATAGCAATCGGCATGATTTCTCGTAATATTACCGAAAAGGAAAAAGCACTTTATCCGGATGCAACATTAATCACTCACGTCATAGGCAAAGATGCAGTGGTTCCGGTAGTATCTTCTAAGATTTATAATGCAGGTATTACCGCTTTGTCATTGAAACAAATCGGACAAATATATTTAGGAAAAATCAGCAACTGGAAACAACTAGGCGGTCCTGATAAAGATATTTTAGTCGTGGATAAAGAAGCTTCACGTGGAACTAGACATGTTTTCATGCAGGCAATATTAGACGATAAGGAAGCCTTAGCACCTGGAGCTGATTTAGTGTTGGGTGCTAATAATGAAGAACAGACAGCTATTTCACAAAGTGATTCAGCAATCGGCATGTTATCCCATGCCTGGTTAAATAACGATGTCAAAGGTTTGGCAATCAGCTTAACAGACGGACAACGCATCGAACCGAATTTACAAACTATTAACAATGGATCATTTCCCATCACCAGAAACCTGTTGTTAGTCACCAACGGTACACCCACTGGCCATAGCAAGGAATTTATTGATTTTATTTTAAGTACCCCAGGACAAACAATCGTTACAGAGTCAGGTCATGTCAGTCTGCATCAGTAAAATAGGCAAAGCCTATGCGCTGTCAAGCATGATAGTCAGTATTGCTATTTCATTGTGTATTTTTTTAGTACTACTGATTTATAGCTGGGATGCCATAATCGAGCAAGGTTGGTCATTATTGACTATTCGCTGGCATCCAGCAACAGGGCAATTCGGAATACTGTCCATGCTATATGGTACCAGCATTGTCACCTTAATCGCATTAGTATTAGCAGTACCTATTGGGCTATTAACCGCTCTTTATATTGCCGAAATCCTACCGGATCAATACCGAATCGTCATCAAATCGATCCTGGAATTACTCGCCGGCATTCCATCCATTTTGTATGGTTTAATCGGTGTAGCTTTTGTTTCTACCTGGCTGGAACACTGGTTATTATTATCTTCAGGACGGACTATCTTAACGGCTGGTTTTCTGCTGGCGATTATGATTTTACCGACCTTAATTACGTTAGCGGAAGATGCTTTTCATAATGTCCCCGATCAATATCGAGAATCAGCTTGCGGGCTAGGGTTATATCGACATGAAATAATTTTGCGATGCGTTCTGCCTATGGCAAAACCGGATATTGTCAGTGCAATTTTATTAGCATTAGGCCGGGCACTGGGAGAAACCATGGCGGTAATGTTGGTTATCGGCAGTATCGATAGAATTCCTCAACCGGTATTTAATCTGCTGATGCCGGGACAGACGATCACCTCAAAACTGGGCCGTGAAATTGAAGAAGCAGCATTTGGTTCATTGCATTTCAGCATTCTAATTTTTATGGGTTTTTTATTGATGCTGACGGTTTTGATAGTCACTATCGTGGCACATCACTCACTGAGTCAGACTGAGAGACGCTATGAATAGAAGGCTAATAAACGAGGTATTTACCATTTTTAGCAGTCTGGCGGCATTATTTTGTTTAGTCGTATTGTGCTTTTTGTTAACTGTTATAGTCAGTCAAGGGTTTCCAGCACTTTCTTTTAAATTTATTGTATCACCAGCCAAAAATTTTGGTGCTGAAGGTGGCGTTCTGTACCAATTATTAGGCAGCCTACTGCTTGTTATTTGCGCAGGGGTAATAAGCTTACCCATAGCCCTGGGTGTAGCTATTTATAAAAGTGAATACCTGCAAAATAGCAGACTCCAACTGCTCAGCCATTTGTTGCTTTATGCCCTTAATGCAGTGCCTTCTGTAGTTTTCGGAATCTTTGGGCTTATTTTCTTCGTCAATATCTTACACACCGGCTTGTCCTGGTTTGTCGGCTCCATTATTTTGGCGCTCATGATATTACCGACCATTACTTTATCCTGTTACCAATCCATGAGCAGCATACCCCATAGCTACCGGGATACAGCATACGCATTAGGATTCAATAACTGGCAAACCGTCATTCAAGTGGTTTTGCCACAAGGAATCGGTGGTGCAATTACCGGTCTGCTGATGGGGTTGACGAGAGCGATTGGCGAAACGGCTCCCATCATGTTTATTGCCACTGCTTTTTCGGGCGTGACCATACCACAGACTTTAAATACTCCTGTCAGTAGCTTGCCGACTCATATTTTAGCTTTGACTAAACAGGCCACCCAGCCCCAGGCACTTAGTAATGCCTGGGGAGCAAGCTTGGTTCTGTTAACCTTGGTCTTAATTCTCAGTATCAGCGCCTTATTCAGCCGACATTATTTCAAACTTAGGACACAACGATGAAAATGAACCGAACAGGCGTAACACAGTTATTGCAACAAGTTGCCATAGAAGACAGTCAGATACCTTGTATAAAAATGCAAGAGTTCAATGCCTGGTTCGATAAAAATCAGGTTTTAAAAGATATCAACCTGCAATTTAATCTACACCAAATCAACTGTATTATCGGCCCCTCGGGTAGTGGTAAATCTACTCTTCTCCGCAGTATCAATCGAATAAATGATGACATTACAAGCTTTAAGCATCAGGGTGAAATCCTGTTGAAAGGTATTAATGTTTTAGCTGACCATGATGTTACTGCTATAAGAAAACAACTCGGTATGGTTTTTCAAAAACCCTGTGTATTTCCGAATTCAATTCGTGAAAATATTTTGTTTGGTTTACAGTTCGATAACACTTATTCACTGCAACAACGCCAAACCATTATGGAAGATAAGTTAAAAGCAGTCGCCCTATGGAATGAGGTGCAGCAGCGCCTAAATAGTCCGGCAACCGACTTATCCCTGGGACAACAACAACGTTTGTGCATTGCTCGCACGCTCGCGGTGAATCCTCAAGTATTATTATTGGATGAGCCCACCTCATCATTAGATCCTGTTTCCAGCCGAGCCATCGAAGATTTAATGTTGCAACTAAAAGATCGTTACACCATCATTTTTGTTACCCACAACATCTTGCAAGCAAAACGAATTGCTGACCGCTTGATTTTTATGTGTGACGGTCAAGTGATCGAGCAAGGAAATAAGGAGCAATTATTCAATAATCCTGCCAAGCAACAAACCTGGGATTATCTTAATAACGAATATTGTAATTGCTAAAGGGTACCTCTAATAATTCGTAGTTTGTTCGAGTTCAAGGCGGATGATTTTCGAGAACCGCAGTGTATATGGAATACATGAGGATCGCAGAAAATCATCCAACGCCGAAATCGGTCAAAAAGGCCATTATTAGAGGTGCCCTAAACAAACTGATTTCACCTTAGCATTAGGCCGGTTAATATTTGGAATCTAAACTATTTTAAGGAGTCCTATTATTGACATAAAACCAAGCGTTGAACGTCATGCAAAATTTATATTTCAAACCTTTACGGACTTTATTGATACACAGTTTATTTGTCATTTCCTTTTTAATCCCTAGCTTGAGTTTTGCCTGGTACGGTGGAAGACATCATGGCTCTTACGGACATTATGGTTATGGGCACTATGGCTATTCCAGGCATTATGGGTATCGCAAATACGGTGGGCACAGTTATTACCCACGAAAGCATTATCAGCGGCGTCATTACAGCTACTACCCCTCAAGGAGCTATCAAACATATCCTAAGTCGTATTCCTTCAGAGTCCCCGCTAATATCAAAGTATATACTGATGTCAATGGGACCCTGCATTCAAATTCTGAATATTCTGGAATAAACAGCTCAGCTTGGCAAACCCTTGCGCAAGGACAATATAGCGTAGCACTTAATTTCTTTGCTCAAGAGGCTCAGAGTCACCCCAATTCTGGCATCCCAAAAGTGGGTTATGCGCTTGCTACGGCTTCCAATGGGAATCTAGGAAGAGGAATATGGGCGATGCGCAGAGCGTTTCGAATTGACCCAGATTCCCTGCACTATTTACAACTTGATAAAAAGGGTCATGTAGTGATTGATAATCTAATCGGTCAATATTCCTCACGAGTAAATAACAACGACATTGATCAAGCCTTTATGGTCTCCGCCTTGCATTATCTAAAACATGATTATGTAGCAACAAAAAAATCCATAGCCAACGCTCAACAATATGGGGATAAAAGCCCTAGTTTGGCTAATTTGCAAAAATTAGTTAATCAACAACTAATAGACCAGGAAAATTAATATTCGCAACTTAATATTAATTTAAAAAAAATAGTGTAAGCTTTTATTTCACGCCGCGACTAATTCATTGGTTCCTGCAGAACCGGCAAACAATCCAAATGTTGTTTTGGATACCTTTTCTGATTCATTGTTATTTGGGAGAAAGAAAATGAAATTAGCTATTTCACCCCGTATTTATTTTATAAAACGATTGGTTATATTAGTTACTTTAGGAGTATTGGCCTCCACAGCTTCTGCGACAACCTTGTCTGAGGGTTTTGAAAACATTGGCGGAATCTTATCTGATGGTGCAGGAGAAACAAATTTTGATGTTGGCACTGCAAATTTTTCCGGTGGAGTATCAGGGGTTGCTAGTATTCCTGAGCTTTACAAATCTGGCAATCACGCCTGGATGGTATTCGGTGGGGAGACAGGAACTATTCAATTCGGACCTGAAACAACGGAAGTTAGCTTCTATGCAAAGGCGTTTTCTGAAGCAGACGGAGACAGTATTATTACAGCTTTCGATATTGCAGGTGTTGAATTAAAAAAAATGACAATACCCCCCTCATCCCCTTCAGATCCGTTCACTAAATTCACAGTTACTGGCTTGATCGACCATATTGATTATGTCAATAATGACAGTAATAGTGATCGCATGAATTCCCTGGATGATTTTTCAGTAACGGCTGTCCCTGTTCCGGCTGCATTTTGGTTATTCGGTACGGCGTTACTTGGTATCATTAGGTTTTCAAATAAAAGCATTTCAAATTAAAAACTTGGCAGATTCTAAATCCGATCAACTCTGAATTTTGACAACCGTTCGCCCTGTAACCTTGCCCTGAATATAAGCTTCAAACATCTCAGGCAATTGCTCAAAGTTAATTTCTTGTGTCACAATTTTGTCTATATGCCGTGGCTTTAAATCTGCGGCTAAACGATGCCATATTTTATTTTTAATCTCGTTGGGACAATAAACAGAGTTGATTCCCAGTAAATTGATGCCTCGCAGTATAAACGGCATGACCGTAGTGTTGATTTCAATGCCTCCGGTCAAACCGATCACCGCGATATTACCCAAAGGTTGTACCGTACGAGTCAACCAGGACAACAGCTCCCCGCCGACACAGTCTATAGCCCCCGCCCACAAACTTTTTTCTAACGGACGATTGCCAATTGATAGTTCTTGACGCGAAATAACCTTGCTTGCGCCTAACGATTCAAGATATTTTACTTGATCTTGTTTGCTGCTAATGGCATTGACTTCAAATCCTAAACCAGACAAATAATCGATCGCATAGCTACCAACCCCGCCAGTTGCTCCGGTAACGACGATTGCTCCCATATCCGGCGATTGACCATTGTGTTGTATTTGATTAACTGCTAGGGCTGCTGTAAAACCAGCAGTGCCTATAGCCATTGCTTGATACAAGGACAGACCTTCGGGTAATTTTATGACACAATTTCCTGGGACCCGTACATAATGAGAATAACCGCCATCCAGCGTTTCAGAAAGCCCCGCACCACATACCAGGACTTCATCACCGATTTGAAATTTGTCATCTTTAGAATCCTCGACAAAACCGGCAACATCTATTCCGCCGATCAAAGGGAACTTTTTTAATATCATACCCTTACCAGTTGCCGCTAAGGCATCTTTATAATTGATATTGGAATAGACTGATCTAATAATCACATCACCAGGAGTAAGATCGTCAAGCTTTAGATTTTCAAAACCAGAATGAATTTGACCTTGCTTCGAATGGATGCGAAATGCTTTAAACGTTTTCATTGAAAAACCTTTAGTTTTTTCTTTAAGACATTAAGACATTATTTGTTGAAAATTTCTCAATCCAGGTTTAAGGAACTGCCACAGTAACAGATAGTCAAAAACAATTACATCAGGTTTGAAAAGGAGCGCACCTTGAATGAATCCGCTTATGAACGATTTAAAAGTACCTTTGAGTCTGCACACGGGCAACAGCATTATTCTCCTTTCTCGAAATTATTAACGGGGCAGATTGATTATTCAGCCATTAGCCAATGCCTGGACATCTGGAAAAGTAAGGCTGATAAAGCTGATCCCTTGCTCAATAAAGTCCATGATTGGTTAACCTCGGAAGTAGACCCGGAACGTATCGAAAGCGAGTCGAAAATACCTGACGATTATTTACAGGGTTTACGAAAACTAGACTGTCTGCGTGCCAGGATTCCCGAGCAATATGGCGGTTTGGGTATGTCTCAATGTCGATATAGTCAATTACTCGAAAAGCTGGGCAGCCGCAGCGAGGTTCTGGCATTGGTAGTTTCAGTGCAACAGCTAGGTGTTGCGCAAGGGTTATTATCATTACAAAAGCTGGAACAACAGCCGGAACAACATCAAAAAGGCGAAGCATTACGCAACAAATACCTTGACCAATTAGCCACCAACGCTATCGGCGCATTTTGTTTGACCACTCCGGAAACGGGCTCTGATCCCAGCCGATTACAAACTATCGCCCGTGCCTCGCCTGATGGCAGTCATTTTGAACTCAGCGGTGACTGGAGTATCGGGGGCAAATTGTTCACTACTTTGGGAACAATTGCAGACCTTTATATCATGTTGGCCGTAGTTGCTTTTCCGGATGAGGATATTACCAACCTTGATCCGCGCAAACGCATTACAGCTTTCATCGTTGAGCGAAAATATCCAGGTATCAGTGTAAAGCCATTATCATTCTGTGGTTGGCATGGCTTACCTAATGCCGCCATTAAGCTGGATAAGGTGAGAATACCTAAGGAAAATAGGGTTGGGGAAGTAGGCGATGGCTTGAAGATTGCCTTTATGAACCTGGGCTCAGGTCGCATCAATATTTCGGCCATTTCATTGGGTATGATGAAACATCTAGCACGTGTCGCACGGTGGTGGGGGGTAAAGCGTGTTCAAGGTGGTAAACCGATTGGCAAACATGAACTTAATACCGAACAATTGGTTAGCATGAATGCGCATGTTTATGCTACTGAAGCCTTTTTGCAATTCGTTTCAGCCCTTGCTGATCAACCTGATATGGATATTCGCCTCGAAGCCGCTATGTTGAAGTTATTCAGCTCACATGCCCTGGTCGATTTAGTTGATGAAACGCTGCAATTGCGCGGAGGCCGAGGCTATGAAAGCTACGTCTCACAAGCTAGCCGAGGCGATACGGCCATCGCTGTGGAGCGTTTATTCGCAGTGCCCGGATGATGAAAATCGGCGAAGGTGGATCAAATGTTCTTAAGCTCTATGTCATGCGTTGCTTACTTAACGATTTTTTAAAAAACTATAAGAAAATAGCCGACCAGGAGTTATCTTTAGCACAACGGTTTTCTAACTTGATTAAAGTCAGTGCGGGTTATGCTAAAGGTTATTTTAAATCCAGCAAAATACCGAAAAAAAACATGCCCCAACCGTTGTACCAACATATGAGCTATGTACGTAAAACGCAACGACGCTTTAACCGCATGATCATCATTAAGGTTATTGCTGAATACCAGCATTATTACTGTCAAATCGGTATAAACTATTTACTAAAACGCCCCTTGCAGCAAATACCCAAGCCCGAAACGAGTTTCGAACAACGTCAGGTATTGCTTGGACATTGCGCACAGATTGCTATGTTATTGTCGGTGATGACGGTTACCTGTCAACGTGCAGCCAAGGATGCAAGCCCTGAAGCCATCGAATTGGCCGATGAGTTTTGCATACGCGCACGAGACAAAATTTCAATATTTTTTCTTAGCATCGCGAATCATTCTAGAAAAAGGGAAAACACCATGAACAAGCGGGGTGAAAATATTATGAATGGTAACTTTGCCGATACCGTGGAACAAAACATATTCCGTATGGATCTTCCGAATATCAAAAACTGAACATTGGTTAGTTTATATATGTGTAAATTGAAGGCACCCAATCATACCTCTATCGAAACAGCAATCAGCGCATTAGATTCAGTGCGTTTAGACGAGTCAATCATTAACCAGCATATTCGCCCGTTATTTTCCAAGTCCTTACGAAATACCAAAGCGATTTATCTGGCTAATCACTCCTTGGGACGAATGTTGGATGAAACTGAAAAAGATGTACTTGAGGGTTTGCAACATTGGACTTATGGCCGCGAAGATGCATGGGATCACTGGTTCGCTGAAATGCAGTCTTTTCGCGAGCAAACTGCGGCGCTTATACATGCTGAGAGTGCTGATTGCATTATACCTAAAAGCAGTGCAGGTCAAGGCTTAAGAGCTGTTCTTAACTGTTATGATGAACCCATTAAAGTACTGACCAGCGCTGACGAATTCAATTCGATTGACTTTATCCTTAAAGTTTTCTCACAACGCAAACGTATTCAACTTGAACGCATCAAATCTGAGCAGAGCAATGATTACCAGATGGATGACTTTCTCAACGCCTTGAAAAACAGTCCGACATTGATTGTGCTCTCGATGGTGTTGTTTACTACCGGCCAATTATTAACCAATCTGAAAACCTTGATAGATACCGCACATCAACAGGGCGTTTTGATTTTACTCGATCTCTATCATGCTGCCGGGGTTGTTCCTATTGATGTTACTGAGCTTGACATAGATTTTGCTATAGGCGGAAGTTATAAATACTTGCGAGGTGGACCGGGCGCGGGCTGGCTTTATATACATCCTCGTCATCTCGACGGCTCGTTGCGAACGCTTGATACGGGTTGGTTTGCCCAGGATCAAGTATTTGCGTTCGAGCGACCGGAAATTCCGCAATATGCAACGCGTGGCAACGCCTTTCTGGAATCGACACCCGCCATCCTGCCTTTTTATCAAGCGCGAGCTGGGTTGAAATTTACTTTAGGTATTGGAGTACAGCGCCTGCGTAACTACTCTTTACAGCAGCAACAACTTATAGAGCATTTATTACAGCCGTACGATATCCCTTTCCTGGGTAAAACCGGTACTCGCGGTGCTTTTATTGCCATTCCCCATCCACAAGCTAAGGCTATTACAACTCAGCTTAAACATACCGGTGTCATTTGTGATTATAGAGAAAACCTACTGCGACTTTGTCCGGATTTGCTAAATACTGAAAAAGAACTTGCTATAGCGATTGATAAATTATCTAAAATCTTGAGAACTATGTAATTATGATTTTTGATTCTCCCGAATATGTCATGGCCCAGACATACTCATCATCAGGAGTGTGAAGAAATGAAAAAGAAAAAGTTTGGGACGCTGTGTGTGCATGCCGGAGAGCATCCAGATCCGGCTTTTGGTGCCCATACGACGCCTATCTACCAAACATCAACGTTCGTATTTGACAATGCCGAACAAGGGGCTTCCAGATTTGCTGGGCAGGAGGAAGGATATACCTATGGCCGGCTGGTTCCCAATACCCCGACCCACTCGGTATTAGTTGAAAAAATGGTGGCGCTTGAAGGGGGTGAGGCGGGGCATACCTTCTCAACGGGTATGGCCGCAATTACCGGAGTTGCACTCTCTTTGCTTAAACAGGGTGATCATCTACTGTCGACCGATGTAGTCTATGGATGTACTTACGGTCTATTCACTTCACTATTAACCCGCTTCGGTATCGAAGTGAGTTTCGTGGATACAACGGATCTAGAAGAAGTGCAACGCAACCTGAAAAAGAACACCCGAATGGTGTTTTTGGAGACACCGGCCAACCCCACCATGAATGTTTGTGATATTGCGGCCATAACAAAAATGGCCAAAGATTTCGGAGCTGTCTCGATCGTTGATAATACCTTTGCCACATCAATGTTCCAAAAGCCCCTTCAATTAGGGGCCGATGCCGTTCTCCACAGTTGTACGAAATATATAGGCGGACATGCCGACCTGTTGGGAGGTGTATTGATTGGAAGTAGTGAATTCATTGATAATATGACGCCGGTCGTTAATGACACTGGCCTCACTATGGCGCCGTATGAAGCCTGGCTGTGCATTCGCGGACTGAAAACGCTGCATTTACGGATGGCAAAACATGCAGTCAATGGCATGAAAATCGCCGAGTTTCTGGAAGCTCATCGGAAAATCTCCTGGGTCAGATATCCAGGTCTACCAAGCCACCCGCAGCACACGATTGCCAAACAACAGATGAGCGGCTTTGGCGGCATGTTGTCATTTGGTGTCGCCGGAGGCATGGAAGCGGGACGCAAACTAATGAACAGGGTGGAGCTTTGTTCCCTGGCCGTAAGCTTGGGCGCTGTCGATACCTTGATTCAGCATCCAGCTTCAATGACCCATGCTGATATTCCGGAGGAAGTACGGATCAAGACAGGTATCACCGACGATTTGGTCAGGCTTTCTGTCGGCATTGAAGAACCGGAAGACATCATCGCGGATCTCGATCAGGCATTAGAGAAAGTTTGAGGAGTCAATCGAAGTAATCTTCAGTTTTATTGCGAGAGAACACCATGGGTTCCATGTATTACGAAAAAGTTACCGCTACATTTCGTTTACCACGGTCCTTGTTGACATGTACACACTAGTCTCTATCAATGTTGTATTGACGGGTATTGAGAGTTGAGAAGTGGTTAGCTGCTAGGCGCGCGAAGTATAATCTAAGCGAGTGCAACAACGCAGATGACCATTTATCGGCTTTTTATACCCGTCAATATAATGTTAATGGAGTACTCGGAGCCTGTCCAAGAATCGAAACCGTAGCGAGGGAAAGTCCTTTTGAGTCAGGTTTTTCGAAAATTAGAGGCGATTAGTTGCTCTCTTTAACAAAACAATCGGAAAAGCTAGCCAAGGGGTTTTCCGCAGTAGGTTCTCTATTCTCGGACAAGCTCCTAGGCAAACCCGTCCGGATTCCAATCATCCATCATCTTCAGACGCACCGCTTCTAGACGTTCCGACATCAGTGCTGCAAATCTTTTTAACACTTCGTGGCCGAATTTCGGTTCCTGTTCGCATCGTGCCAGTATGGCGGTTCCGTTAAACTCAAGCAATTCGGAGTCATCTTCGGCCTTGGCCTGAAAATTCCATTGATAGGGTGATATCAGCCAAGACCATCCTAGAACCTGGTCCTTGCCCAGAGACTGGATCTCTAGGTTCGGGCCCATTAACGCCGGGATTTGTACAGCGATGCGTCCATTTCGGACTACATAGAATTTGTCGGCCCGTTCGCCCTGTTTAAATAAGGTCTGCGACTTTTTGATATCGCGGGAACTCGCGCATTCACTTAGAAATTTCAGGGTATCTTCACTGAGCTCGGAAAAAAAATCGTGGCCCGACAGATATTTGACAATTAATTGATTGGTCACCACCTACCTCCTCTTATTCAATGAATAAGATAGTAATAAGTACAATATTTATGCACCTTTGTCGACAATGAAAGAGCTTTGATCGATAGGAACCTAACAGCCAGAAGGGTAACATTGAAGTATTACGATAAACCCTAACTGAAGTCGCGCGAAGCATACTATTCGGCATCAGGCTGATTCTCCGGTGCGGCATTGGCAAACGCTGTTTGCTGCATACAGTTATCATAAATGCCTTTGATCAAGGGATACGGCTGCATATCACAATTAAATCTCAGTGCATTGTAGACTTGGGGAATCAAGAAAACGTCGGCTATTCCAGGCGTATAACCGAAACTGAATAAGCCATTGTTATCCTTTTCTCGGAGTCGCTGCTCGAATGCGGTGAAACCTTTCTGTATCCAATGGTGATACCAGATTTGCTTGGCATCATTTACATCCAATTTTTTTTGCAGGTACTCCAAAACCCGAAGATTGTTTAACGGGTGAATATCACAGGCAATCATTTGCGCCAGTGAACGCACATAAGCACGATCAATAGCTGAATCAGGTAACATTGCAGGGCTTGGGTAGGTTTCTTCCAGATATTCAATGATGGCAGAAGACTGGCTAATGCTTTGGTCATTGATTTGAATTGCTGGAACCAGCCCTTGGGGATTCAGTTTCAGATATTCGGGTTGATGTTGTTGACCGCCATCCTTTGCCAGATGGATAGGCTGAATCTGATAATCAATGGCTTTAATATTCAGGGCAATACGTACGCGAAAAGCGGCAGAACTCCGGAAATAACTGTATAAAACTATGGACATGGTTTAACCACCTGTTCAATAGCGCCAAAAATCGACTGGCCATGGTTGTCTAACATTTCAATTCGGACGCTGTCACCATAGTGCATAAATTCTGTCTTAGGTGAGCCTGAGGCAACAATTTCTATCACTCTTTGTTCAACTATGCAGGAGCAACCTACAGCCTGATCGTAATTACTTACTGTGCCAGAGCCAATGATGGTACCGGTAGTCAAACTACGGGTTTTAGCAGCATGACTGATCAGTCTTGAAAAATTGAATTGCATGTCTTTACCCGCATTGGCCTTGCCAAACAATTGCTCATTCCAATAAACCGATAACGGCAAATGTAGCTTACTGTTGCTCCAGTCATCACCCAGTTCGTCAGGCGTTACGGCCACCGGTGAAAAGGCGCTAGCGGGTTTACTTTGAATAAATCCGAAACCTTTTGCCAATTCATCGGGAATCAAATTACGTAAAGACACATCATTGATTAACACCAGTAATTTAATATGCTCTTCCGCATCATCCTGGCTCACACCTATTGGAACATCATCGGTGATAATGCCGATTTCAGCTTCAAAATCAATCCCCCATGTTTCACTGCCCGCTTCAATCGGATCCCGTGCTGCCAACATATAATCAGAAGCGCCCTGATACATCAACGGGTCATCGAACAGGCTCTTCGGTAATTCTGCGCCACGGGCTTTTCGTACCCGCTCAACATGACTCAAATAGGCGCTACCATCCAGCCATTGATAGGCTCGAGGCAACGGCGCAGCCAGTTCGCCAGGATCAAACGGAAGCGAAGCGCATTGGTTGTCATTCAGTTCCTGATAGATCTGTTCCAATTCAGGAGCCATTGATGCCCAATTATCCAAAGCAAATTGCAGGGTCAGTTCAATATCGGGCACAGCATATTTTGATAAGTATTTGTCAACAACAATCAGCATGCCGTCACGATGTTTGGTTTTTAATGTCGCCAGTTTCATTTCCAGGAATCCACATAGCCAGGCCATTCAATTTCGCTGGCTTGTTCTGATACTTCTAAAGCATCGCGGGTATCGATCATAACGGCCACTTCATCGGTCATAGTGCCGCGTTTTTGTTCAGCATTTCGTAACGCTTTCGGATGCGGGCCATGCGGTATACCGCTGGGATGTAAGGTTATCATTCCGGGGTAGATATGGTCTCGGGAAAAGAATTTACCTTGATGATAGAAAATCAGTTCATCATAATCATCATTGCTGTGAAAAAAGGGTACATTCAGTACCTTGGGATCAGATTCAAACGGACGTGGTACAAAGGTGCACACGACAAATCTACTGGACACAAATGTGCTATGGGCTGAAGGTGGAACGTGGTAACGATGACTCATCAGTGGCCTGATGTCGCGCCAGTTCAAACGTACCGGCATCAAAGTACCATGCCAACCGACTGCATCCAGTGGGTTAAACGGATAAGTAATGGTACTTAATTCATTTCTTCGTTTGACGAAAACCTGCCACTCCGATTCATCTTGCTGAGACATAAAAGTGTCATCAATAGCGGGCGCATCCAAAATAGCCGGATCAAAAATAGCTTGATTGCTGACTAAACCTTTTTCCGGTAAGCGATAACTGTCGTTGCTGGCTTCAATCAGCAAACCCTTAATCGGTTCAAATATAGTCATGCGCCAAAGGGTCCCTCTCGGCAGTAGCAAATAATCGCCTTCACTGAAACTTAAATGACCGTAATCGCAGAATAAATCACCCGATCCTTGATGAATAAATATCAACTCATCGCCGTCGGCATTCCTAACTAAATGATCCATCGAATTGGCAATATCTAGCATGCGTATTTTTATGCTTTGATTGCTGAATAGCAAACTGGCATACCAGGGACCATCTAATTTTGGTTTGATTTTTTTACAATCAAAGGCACGTGGTTTTAATGAGCCTTCAATCTTACTCCAACTAGTGGGTGGATGTCGGTGATACATTTGCGTAGCGGGACCATAAAAACCTTCTTTACCCAGCTCACGTTCGAAGGTTCCTTGCGGGAGATCCGCATGCGCTTGACGCGATGATTCACCTTCTACTTTAGGAATATTGATCCAGGTCATTAGATGACTCCCCGTTTAATTTGGTCCCGTTCAATAGCCTCAAATAATGCCTGAAAATTACCTTCGCCGAAACCTTCATTGCCTTTGCGCTGGATAATTTCAAAGAAAATCGGCCCGATTACAGTATTGGTGAATATTTGTAATAACAAACCGGCACCCCGGGCAGGGGCGCCATCAATCAAGATTCTATCACTGCGTAACCGTTGCAGTGATTCTCTATGTCCTGGTACGCGTTGGTCTATTGCATCATAATACGCATCCGGCACATCCATGAACTCGATGCCTTTATCCCGCAGTTGTTCCACTGTTGAATAGATGTCATCGGTATGCAACGCAATATGCTGAATCCCTTCTCCATGATAGGCATCAAGATATTCCTGAATTTGCGATTTGTCGTCGGTCGGTTCGTTGATAGGAATGCGAATTTTGCCGCAAGGACTGGTCATAGCCCGGGATTTTAGTCCGGTCACTTTACCTTGAATATCGAAATAACGAATTTCACGAAAATTAAATAAGCGTTTGTAAAATTCTGCCCATTTATCCATGCCGCCGTGATAGACATTATGAGTTAAGTGATCGATTTCTTTCAGTCCAATGCCTTTAGGCCTTACATCGACATTTTCAAACGGAACAAAATCTACATCATAGATGGAATGATCGCCGTAGCGGTCGATCAGATAAATGAGACTATTTCCGATACCTCGAATGGCCGGAATATTGATTTCCATTGGCCCTATATCGTTTTGAAAGGGTTTGGCACCCAACTTGACGATCTTATCAAAACATTCAGCGGCATTTTTGATGCGTATTGCGAATGCGCAAATGGAAGGGCCGTGTACTTTTGCAAAAGCCTGAGCAAAACTGTCCGGTTCGTGATTGATAATAAAATTGATATTTCCCTGCCGATACAGGACGACATCTTTAGCTCGATGCCGGGCAATCGCCGTAAACCCCATTTGAGTAAATAACCTTTCTAACTCCCGAGTATCAGGGGCAGTGTATTCGACGAATTCGAAACCATTGGTACCGACAGGATTTGATGCAATATTCATTGCATTTCCTCCGTCTGTGTTGTTAGTAGTGAGACTTGTATCCGCGGTATTAGTTTCCATAGATTGCTATTCTTATGGAGCACTAGGTTTCATCATTCTCATTTTCACAAGTGGTTTCGTTATTACAAATCTAGCACAAGCCGTTTTACATTCTCGTTTTCCTTGACTTTCGAGCGGGGATAACTGCAGCAAATCAGTGCAGTATCCTCGCCGGGTGGGACCATTGGCGGCTCTATATAATCAACTTCTCCTTGCACAACTTTGGTCGTGCAGGTTTGACATATTCCTGAGCGGCAACTATACGCTGGTTGTAATCCTTCCGACTCGGCTAGATCAAGCAGTGTGCCTTTTGTTGGATCCCATATTGCTTCGATCCCGGAACGGGCAAACTGGACCGGTACGGGTGCAAGGTCGCCAAGTTGCTCGGCCATGGAAATGAAGCCACTTGGTCGTTCTTTATGCAATGTCGCTCCAGGGCCGAAGAACTCATAATGGATTCGCTCTTCGTCAATATTTAACGATTTGAGACTCTCATATAGAGATTCCATAAAAGGCGGTGGACCGCAAAGGTAGAACTCGTAGTCATCGAAGGATAACAGCGACTTGAGTAAATCAATGTCGACGTGGCCAATACTATCGTAATCTTTACCTTCGATGTCATTGTCCAACGGACGGCTGTAACGTACATGCACGCGTAGACGAGCCCAGTCTTTTGCAAGTCTGTGCACGTAATCGCCAAAAGCATGAACTTCACTATTTTGGGCTGCATGAATAAACCAGACCTGGCGACTGCAACCACACCCTCTTCTATCCTTGTCCAGTTGCTCGAGCATACAGATCATCGGTGTGGCGCCCACACCAGCACTAATCAGTACCACCGACCTGGTACTCGATTCCTCCAGAGTAAATTTGCCGCGCGGGGACATCGCTCGAATGCTTGTACCCGGTTTCACATAATCATGAAAGTAATTAGACGAAACGCCGGGCGGTAAATCGGGTTTTGCCGGTGGCTCTCTTTTGATTGACAGGCGGTAGTAGGACCCGTTCGGTGCATTTGAAATCGTGTAAGTTCTTTGGATCGGTGCATCCGCACTGGGCGGCTGGATCTCGATGGGCAGGAATTGCCCCACTTTATGACAGTGGATGTCGCCACCGTCTTCCGGTTTCAGGTAGAACGATGTAATGGTTTTGCTTTCTGGTTCAACACGAACGACCTGGTAATTCCGATAAACGTTACCTTCTTTGCGCACCCTGATTGTTTCATCCACTTCCTCCCACGAGCCAGTTTTTTCCAGACTCGGGGAATATTCCAGAAAATTCCAACGGATCGGCATTCCATTTTTGACCAGTAATCCTTCGTCGAGTGTGAAGTAGACCAATCGTTCGGCACCGTCAAAGGCGCGCTGCTCATCACTGTTCCAGATAATTTCTGCTTTACAGGTCAAATACAACAGATCACCGGATTCAAAATCGATGAATAAAAGACCCGCTAGCGGATTTATCATGATATTGCCGATGGTGTTGAAATGATTGTTACCGGTGAAATCCGGAAAGGTGAGCGTTTGATCACCTTCTATACGCACAAAACCGGGCTTGCCACCCCGATGGGATACATCCGTGCCATGGCTGGGATTTTCGGGATCTTCAGAATAATGAGTTGCAATATAGAAATTGTCCGCTTTGGAGATGATCTCACGAGCCCGATCATTCAGGCTCTTCAAGAATTGAGTTGACCGATTCTCACCGATCATGTCGACTTCAGGCAAAAACTCAAAACTGCGGGATTGAATATATTGTGGGCAGTTACCGAATGTCTGATCGATTTTTATCTCAAATCCAGCATCGCTGATCGCTATAAGTTTTCCGGTCATGCGATTGCGTCGGCGGCTTTCATAGTCGATACCGAGCATACCAACCTGCGTTCCCATAGATAAATTGTCCTTTAAGGGATCGTCGTATATCAGCCCGGTATCTATCTTTAATCTATCGGGAGTGGAGGCATGAACAAAACCGGGCCGCCCTACCAGGACCGATGCCCAGGGGCGTCCCGCATTATCCACCGAACCTATGAGCAGGAAGGGAAGTTGGGCATAGAACGCCCTGTGCTCTTCTGGCATGTAATCACGAATGAAGCGTTGCCCAACGTCCTCGATCTGCTCGCGGACACCGAGGCGTGTCTGAATTTCGTGTTCACCTCGGTGAAAAGGTGAATTTGACAGACTATCCAGCATAACGTCTAAAGCGAATTTAACTGCGTGTTGATAGCAAGTTAGCCGGCGGGAGCGACGAACTCGACCCGAATACCCCCAGGTATATAGCACATCATATGTCGAGTGGGGCCACTGAGGAGTGGCTCAGGTGCGAACTCAATGCTAACGCCGTCAGTGTTCTGCATACGCTCATACATACGATCGAGAGCTGTGTCGTTCTCTACTTTTAATGCCAGATGATGTAGGCCGATTATGTTTTTTCGATCAAACGGCACCGCATTTGCCGGGTCTACCGCCTGCCACAGGGTAATCATGATGTTACCATCACTGAGAAACACCGCCGGGTAATCCGGTATTTCACCGACCTGCTCATAGCTCAAGGTATCGAGAAAGAACTTACGAGTTGCATTGAGATCAGGCACCGTCAAACCAATATGATGTGCTCCTCGTGTAACAGGGGCATTTGTATTATCACTCATTTGCCTTCTCCTCTATTTTGTATAGAACAGAAAGTTTGTTCTACTCTAGTTGATTAGGAATTACAACTCTTTGTTCCTAACAAACTCAAAAGACCTCCGCAGCATTGCTTCCAGTTGCACAATTAACGTGCATCCTCCAACAACCAGAACAGCACATTATCCCGAAAGATTGTGTTTTGCGTGAGCTCCAGGTAATCATAGCGTTATCTGACACTTTGCTGACGGCAAACGGCGGAATGCGCTTCACTTTTCCGCCCTAGGCGGTGTAATCATAACTTACACAATGCAATGACTGACACCTTCTAAGGCTTAATGTAACAATAGATTAATGGCGGACCTACTGAAAAATATTGTTTCTATCCCACAATTTCTAGTTAAATTGTTAAACCAGGAGTATGATCAGTATTTCCGGTTAGAGAATAATCAGGCCGGATATAAATAAAACATTGAATTTACAGGGGATTCATAATGAATAAATCAGGTATTTTGGGAATGTTTTACGCTTGCTTGCTGACGTTTGGAATTTCAACTTCAGCTAATGCAACTCTAGTTTCTCTTATTTCAATCATTGACGGTTCACAAGCTAACGCTGGTGCAGGCACCCGCAGTCTAGGCACTGGCGCTGCAACCATGACCTTAGATGATGTAACAAATGAGTTTAATTGGAATGTACAGTGGTCGGGATTAGAAGGCACTGTTGAAGTTGCGCATTTTCACGGCCCCGCAGGACCAGGTGTAAATGCCGGTGTTCAGGTTAGAATAGATGAAACTTCAAATCCTTCTATCGGAAATGCAACGCTTACTGATGAACAAGAAACCGATCTCCTTGCAGGGCTTTGGTACATCAACATTCACAGTGACCGCGATACCATCACTTTAGGCGGAGAAATAAGAGGCCAGGTCAATGTTGTGCCGATTCCTGGTGCAGTATGGCTTTTGGGCTCTGGTTTGCTGGGCTTGATCGGTGTGTCCAGGCGTAAATAACGTTTTTTTGCTTCAGTATCAACAGGTAAGACGGATGCGTAAGGCGTAAGTTGGATTAGCGAAGGAGACTGTGAAAGTATTCAAAATTTAGTACGTTCACAGTCCCCTCCAATTCAAATGTTTAGAATCTTTTAGTCAAAATTCTTTCTCATCAGTAAAATATCGCTAGAACAGGAGTTACCTGACCTATTTTTAACCATACACACATTTTTTTAAGGCATTTTCTTGTCGTTGGACACAATAATCCCTCAGAAAATCTGAGCCGAGAATATTGAGTACACGGGTAAAGTTGTAACCTAACACCATCAGGCTAAATTCACCTCGACATTTTTTTAGACCGCGCATTAAAAAATGATTAATGCCTGCTCGATGTTTGAGCGTACCAAAAGGATGCTCAACCAATGCCCCTCGTTGACGCATGGCCTGTGGATTTTCTTCCATTCGCTCTCGATGACGATCAATGACCGCTTCATGTTCCCAACGCTCTATTTGTCTAAGCTTCGCTTTTTGTGTTAAACAGTGTTCTCGCAAAGCGCATTGATTGCAAACAGACGCTTTGCTTTTATAGACAGCATACGTCTTTTTACTCGGTTTTCGTACGACATTGCCATTGCGTTTTAAGGGCTCACCTTGGGGACAGTGGTAGCAATCCTGTTCTTCATCGTAAATGAACTGCTCGCGAGTAAAGCGTTTTTGTTGGCCTATCTTTTTAGATTGATCTGGAATAGCGACATAAACAGTGATGTCCTGGTCTTCGCACTCTTTTAGCTGGCTACCATTGTAATAGCCAGAATCACCCAGCCCTGTTAGCTTGTCAGCGTCTAAAATTTCCTGTGCTTTTTCCAGCATCGGTGCAAGTAGCTGAGTATCATTACCGTCTTGAGTGACCTCTTCTGCAACAATCAACTTATACTGACTATCAACCGCTATTTGTACGTTGTATCCTGCTATCGTCTGTCCTCGTTTCGTCAATAGCCTTGCATCCTTATCAACGGTTGAAATCTGTTTGTTACCGCTACTTTCAAGGCGTTGGTGCAAGGCTTTTTTCTGAGCTTGCTTTTCTTTTAGGATAAGAAGTTTTTCATTTAACTGCTCATCTTCAGCTAGATGCCCCTGATCAGCTTTGTCATCAACGGCATCCTGCTGATCAAGAGCTTCTTGGTACGCGGTGATTTTCTTGTCTAAATACTCAAGCTGGTTATTGAGTTTTTCTTCGGTATAGAGTCCATCCTTGTTCGCATCCGCTTTGAAAAAACTCCCATCAACGCCGACTTCTTCACCGCCAAAAAGGGAAAGCTCTTTGCACAGCAGCAAAAAATCACGATTCGTTGCTGTTAAGGCGGCACTATTTTCTTTACGAAAGTCTGCAATGGTCTTATAGGTAGGCTGCAAGCCTTCAACTAACCAGATCACTTCCAAATTACGGCCGGTTTCACGTTCCAGTTTTCGACTACTACGAATGCCTTGGAGGTATCCATATAAATAAAGCTTCAGCAAAGCGCCCGGGGCATAGGCTGGTTGTCCTGCACTGATGACGCTTTGTGTGTTTTTAAACTCTAATTGTTGTAAATCCAAGGTATTGACATAAGCATCAATGGCTCGCACTGTATTATTTTGACTGACATAGTCTTCAACACGCGGTGGTAACAACATATCTTGTTGTCGATTTAAGGTTTGTTGGTAGCGACGGAGAGCCATTGGTTTAATGTATTACGATTCGTTTTTAGTTCGGTTATTATATCGTGTTGGGTGGATGAATACTTTCACAGTCTCGTAGCGTTATCCGACACTTTGCTGACGGTAAACGACAGAATGTGCTTCACTTTTCAGCTCTACGCGCTGGACATTACACGATGTTCGAAATAGCTCAGTATTATAATGTCCATTACAGTACTGTAAGTCGAGCAATCCAATCATAACTTGCACAATGCAATGACTGACACCTTCTTCAGTTGGTGTCTACCATAGAATTTAAGGAATAAAACCAACCTGTCCCGGAACTGGTTTCTCTATTGGTGCATCCAATTTGTTGGTCATGGTGCCTGTTACACTATCCAAGAAGACCTAATTATACCGTTGTCTGTAGATCTATTGGTTATTGAGATCAGTAAGAAGCGCTTCTATACCTTTTTAGCGTGTTAAACATTAATGTTAATATACTGAACAAAAGCCAATATTAAATAAATATGACTAGCCTATTGACCACTGTTGAAAAACCACCCACTTCCCGACATCTGTATTCAGTCATCTGGTTACACGGATTAGGCGCCGACGGACATGATTTTGAAGGCATTATTCCCGAATTGAAGTTAACCAGGGAAGCTAATATTCACTTTGTCTTTCCCCATGCGCCGGTACAACCGGTAACCATTAATGGTGGTATGAAAATGCGCGCCTGGTATGACATTCTGGAAATGTCACTGGAACGTAAAGTCGATATCAGCGGAATTAATGACTCTTGTAAAATGCTCAAACAATTGATTGAACAAGAACTCGCCTTGGGAATTGTTTCCGAAAACATTGTTCTTGCCGGTTTTTCCCAAGGTGGTGCTATTGCCCTACACACCGGCTTAACATTCCCACAAAAATTAGCCGGCATCGTCGCCCTTTCAACCTATTTACCGACTATCGAGGAGTTACTGACAAAAAGATCAGTGGAAAATGCGGACACCGCTCTGTTTATGGCCCATGGCACTCACGACCCGGTCGTCGACATTCGCGTTGGCAAACAAGCCTACTCGCAATTAGCCGCAATGCAGTACCCAGTTGAATGGTATCAATATCCGATGGAACACTCTGTTTGCATGGAAGAAATTGACCAGATAGCTGAATTCATCAATCGTGTTTTAACACCAAAATAATCCGGTAATACACATAAGGATCATTTCTTAGTTCCTCGCGCAAACCAAATAACGTGTCGATGGACAGGTATCGGCATTGGGTAATATAGGTTCCAAACTGACAGCATCATAAACATCCACTGGTCCGGAAAATGTTTTCTCAAAATAGTGACGCACCCGGCCTATAGGAGGTAAGAAGCGCTCATATGAGCCCTCATCAGCGATTCGCATTTTGTCATCGAACTCAACGTTAATAATACGCGCGCGCTGATAGACGCAATTTTCCTTTTCGACTAATTGCGGAGTCCGCAGCGAAACAACATTGTTATCCTGGGAATACATGACATTGGGATACCAGCGAATATGATCCGGCGTAATGAAATCGCCGACAAAATAGCCACCCGGCTTGATAATGCCCGCTACTTTGCGGACGCATTCGTCGAAATAGTGGTGATCAAGGTATTGAAAAACATTTAAGCCGTGAAACACGACATCCCACAGACCAAGGTCTGGATCGAGCTCCAATAGGTCGCCGACCTCGGCATGAATCCGCTCCGCAGCTACCTGGATCATGCCCTTTGAAATGTCAATTCCAAAAAGATGTTCATAAGGAACCCCCAATTCGTCAATCATATACCGTTCCACGATACCGGTCCCGCAGCCCACTGACAAAATGGTCTGTCGGGTTAGATCGATATTGTAGTTAGAAAAGAAGAAGTGTAGATCTTTGGCTATGAATTCATCCAAACAAGGTTTGCCAATGACGTCGTCGTACAATTTGGCATAGCGGGCGAAGAAATCTTCGCCATTGCCTTCACGTTCTAACAATTCATGCTGAAGGTTCGCTGCCTCGCCGAGTTCGTTGCAGAGCAATTTCCAACCGGTTAGATTTTCCACTCGGCCTTCTTCATCGCTAAGTTCGTCCAGATTTTCTAATAGCATTTCCTTTCGATTTACATCAAAAAGAGATGCTTCCAACCGCTCAAAATCTTTTGAACTCTGGTACACGCCCGCATCCATCGCTCGCAAAACCCGCCGGGAAATATCCACGGTATTCCTCAACCAGGTGCAGAAATCCGGCTCTGGCCCCGGTTCACGTCGCTTTATATCTTGTTCCGGCAAGGCCTGAAACACGCCTCCATCGGTGCGCTGAATTTTCCCTTCGTCAAGGTCAAAAACCCGAGCATCAGCGGTGATCTCCCCGGTTCTTTCATAGTTTCCGTAAATGTGTAGACTCAGAAAGTTAGTGTTTTCGCATAGGTTACCCATCTGATGAATCAGCTGATGTCCGACCGACAGTATCTGTCCAGGTCTTAGAAAGCTTCGAGAGAGGGTCCTGATTTGCTCGTCTTGAACCAAGAAAACGGCGTGCTCAGCTGGGCCAAAAACTTGAACAGCTCCCCACTGGGTATAACCGTGGTCATGGATAGCGGAAACATCCCCAGGACACCATGACATCACCATCACCTCAAAGAAACCGCCATCGTAGGTTAGTATCCTTCCATAGCTGTCAGCGGCGGAATGATTAAAATCGGTCCAGGGTTCAAGATCCTCCGGTTGCACAGAAGCATCCTGGACGATTTGCCGAATCATACGTTGATGCATATCTTGGGAGGAATGAATCGCATCAACGATGCGGCGTAAACTTTTTGGTAGAGGCATAGTATTCATGATTTGACGTCTAAATATTTGAGTGAACATTGTAAACGAAACGGGTGAATCTTTACCCGACCGGTCGAAACCTTGTTAATCCAGCTAGTCGACATTGGGCTTAATGAAGGCGAACAGTGCAAAAAGAAAAATTGCCAATAGACCCGTGCCGACTGCCAGAGCCAAAGCATATCCTTCAGCCAAAAGCTGGGGCGCAATGGTTATAAGACCAATCTCCAGCGGAACGATAAAAAGATAGGCCAATGCAAAACTGTCTAGAACCCTTGACTTGTTGTTCGGATCTACAATACGCAGCAACGCAATACCCATGGCCATGACTCCGGTAATCCATCCCCAGGTAAAAATAGCTTTTTCAAACCAGTTGGAATGCAACACTTTCGGACCTATGATACGAAAAGTAAGGCTGGACAGCAAAAACCCAACCACGAAAAGCGCTGTGAGTTGGGGCGCATATTTCATCACGGTGGGAAAGTAAATTGACGAAATTCCAAAGACAATCAGGAAATCGGTAAAACTACCCGAGAGATGACCCACTGTATTTTGGTCAACATAGCGCATGACCTTGACTCTTGACAATAATAAGCGAACCAGCAAGCCACAAACAAAAGCCAAGCAAAACAAAGGCAGTTTGAAGCCAGAGAAAGCTATGTCCCAAAGTTCACTGAGCTGGTAGGCGATCAAGAATATGAAAAAAATCAGAGACAGATGAAACGCGAGTGTATCCAGGGCATTGGCGGCAATGGTCACATGTCCTGCTGGCATACGCTGATTTTGATTTAGCAAACCTGTCACCATCTCGTCCGGAAGATCGGCAAATCGCCCCAGAAAACCTGTTGCACCGTTCTCGGAGCCCCATTTGATCCAGAAAATGCCACCGGTTATTGATCCCAGGATGCCTACCGTCGCAGACATCATTGCAAGGCTAGTGGCTTCATCCCAACCCAGGTTAGAAAAGCTTGCTCCTATGGCCGTGGCGGTGCCGTGTCCGCCAACAAAACCTGCGGGCAACACCGTTCCAAATCCGGGATGCAGATCCGGCCACCACAGATTTAGCATCAGCAGACTGAGCATCAGTCCCCCGCACCACTGCACTAAAATTGCAATACTGGAGTAAGCCCAGAGGTCAATGGAACGCTTAACCATGGTGGAAAGACTGACCATTACCGAAGATAACGGCAGGCCGGCGTAAACAAGGGCAATGAGAACCCCCGGATATTTGGAGAGGAAATCTGAAAAAGGCAATACACCCAGGCCGTTCGGTCCTAGAAAAAGACCGAGAAATCCCCCAATAACACTGGCAGGCAGCAGCACCCGTTGAAAAATGCCGAAATTCGCCCTGAGCAAAATACCCACTAGCAATAAACCAGACGCCATTCCTATATCAACGATTACGGATATCAATGAATTTCTCCCAACTTCACTACGGTACTTGCCGCGCACCGAGTCACAAATTAGTCTAACTCTCTCTCATAGGCCAAACCAACCGAAAATACGCCCCAAAATTTCGACCAGGCTTGTCCCATCTTTGCAACTCAGTGCCTTTTTTACTGCTTGTATTTTAAATGATTGAGTTCCGAAACGATACGGCCGTTTGTATCGTGGACATGCAGCTCCGATAAAGCCTTTTGCGGATCGATACCCAATTCACGCAATTGGCTATCCTGTCCGGTTATATCGAACCAGCAAACCTGATCGCCGGGAACGGGCCCGAGAGTTTTTCATAATTATCTCTGTCGCGTATGCTTTAAGAGCAGGCTCCGCCGTAATAAACAATAAGCATATCCCGGTTGATATTGTCCGGTTGCTGTTATTCGGTGATTGACGGCATGAAAAATTTATCGGTTCAGAAGACGTTCGAATCTAGGCAGCCAATCACCAAAGTGGGTGACATAGTTGGACGAAGCCGCTATCGCGGAGAAAAGAGCAGACCTCGTCACTGAAAAAGTGTCACCACATTTTCATAAAAGAGTTACTTGTATAAATCAATCAAGATCAAAAGCGCGGAAAAAACAGAAAATGGAGAACTCGGCAAAAATTAACAAAACTAAATGGATAAAAGAAAAGGCATCCATTAAGTGGTTGTAAAAATTTTCTAACCCTCGTCCTGTTTTTTCCGCTTTGCA
>JAUXDP010000153.1 GCA_030618325.1 Methylococcaceae bacterium
CATATTGAACAGCACTGGGCTGACGAACTCAATCTCTTTAATAGAGAGCATTTGAATCCTTTCCTCAATTATCACCGACCTTGCTATTTCCCAACGGTTTTCACTGATAGCAAGGGAAAGCAAAGGAAGAAATATCGCTATGATAAGATGATGACGCCTTATGAAAAGCTGAAATCTCTTGAACAGGCTAAAAATTATTTAAAAGACTCTCTCTCCTTTGAACAAATGGATAAAGACGCTTATAAAATGAGCGATAATAAATTTACTGATCGAATGAACCTTGCTAAAAAGCAACTCTTTAAACAAATAAATGAACAGAAAAAAGCCTGATTTATAGAGCTGGTGTAATAGGACTGTTCAGACTCATTTGTTAATTGGAAAATACTGCCTTTGAAAACCACGGTGCTTTTTGCGGGTCATGTTGACCACCGGGTTAGCAGCTTTCCACTGAACCGGAAATACCAAAAAATGGCGTCTTATCATTAAACCGTCTTTCCGCACGTGAAGTTAAAATTTTTCCATTAATTGTAACTTATTGATTTTATGATAAAATATAATAGTAAAAACTATAAGAATAATTGCTTCTGATTTACATTTTCCAACAGTTTAAGGTGGGCAAAACATCGATCCCCACCTGACTGTAAATCTTAATTAAACCCATCAGCATTTCAAAATTTTATTCTACGACCCAACCCGCCCAACAGAAGGGACGTTACCATTAATAATGCACTACCAGGCAAGGGGACGCTTGTGATCTGTATGTTATCTAAAAGGACAGGTAGATCCCTTGCATTAGTAAAATTGCCTTCTTGATCACTTGGATAAAGAGCTTGAAAAACTAAGCCGGAATCTTCAGGGCTGTCCCTCGTAAAGGTGTGACTGCCACTTTGAAAGTCTGTAGAGCCCACATAAGCGATTTCGGTAGCAATCTTATTACTCTCGATAAATGTTACGAGTAAGATTGGCCCATAAGGGTCTGAGTTTGTACCTTTTGGTTGTGCCCAATCAAAACTAAGCTGATCCCCCTTCTTCCAAGAGATTTCCTGATAAAGATCTTCTTCCCCCTATAAGCTTAAGAACGATGAACCTTCAGTGGCCGTGAAAGTAGTTCCGCTTCCATCCGTATAAGACGAGATAATCTCTTTGAAACCAAAGTCTCCGTCAAAACTACCCCAGCAACTCAGTCCATCTTCAAAGCCTCCATTGCATACTCCCGTAGCCTGCGCTTGAAATGGAGAAGGCGCCAGTCCGACGAGTAAAACGATCATAAATTTTATTTTCATTAGTATTTTTCTCCTAAGTAGATTTACTGCGAGACATAATACCTGTATATGGAACAGATATTACCTGTTCGTTATTTCGTAAATAAACATGTTTTCGATTACATGATAGGACCTCTATATGAATATAAGATGAATCTAGTATGAAAAATTATTCAAATGGAAAATTCAGTCAGTCAACTAGACTACACACCCTAACCGTAAAAGCTAGTGCGCTATCCGCTGCTAATCGCGGCACTGACCCGCGAGCACGTTGTATGGAGCAGGCTTGCCTGCGGATATACAGCGCGCGCAGTCGGCTTGAACAAGTAGTTATTAAGCTGTTTTCTATAGTAACATAGACGATTTTAGTGCAATCCAATATAACCAGCGCATGATATAAGTCTATGGTATTGCTGGATCAAAAAATAAATGAGTATAGAAATTGTAAGGGCTAATTACTTATACGAGAAACATGAGGTTGAAATAGCCTTTTTGATGAATTCCTATGCAACTGATCCAATGGGTGGTGGAAAACCTCTAACAAATGAGGTTAAAAATAATATTGCCAAAGAATTATCGAAACTTCCGTATGCATTCAGCATTATTAGTTATGTTGATGGCATTGCTGCTGGCTTAGTAAACTGTTTTGAACAATTTTCCACCTTTTCCTGCAAACCTCTAATAAATATTCACGATATTATTGTTTTGAAAGCGTATAGAGGTAAGGGACTTAGCCACAAAATGTTAGAAGAGGTTGAGAATATTGCCGTCTCAAAAGGCTGTTGCAAGCTCACATTAGAAGTTTTAGAAGGAAACCTAATAGCAAGGTCATCGTATAATAAGTTTGGGTTTTCTGATTATGAGCTTGACCCTAAGGTGGGGAAAGCATTATTTTGGCAAAAGAATTTGAGTAACACATGACAGTTGCCTCGGTAAAATATGAGTCCTGCTCTAAAGTGAAGATACGCGAATGTATGCTCATGTAGTGTCGGGGGCTGCAGAAACTACCATTTGAGTTGTTGATACTGATACGCCTAACGACATCGTTCAGAAACGAATTGCAAATACCACCAAAATTCTCATACTGTAAATAATTATTTTTTATGGACGACCACTTTAAATCCATCATTGTTAAGTCAACGGGTGCTAAAGCACTTTATGAAATCGAAGAGATACAAAGTTTATGGAGCGGCTATGGAAAAATTGTCCGTTATGGATTAAAAGGCTGTTCTAAGACCAGTGTAGTTGTCAAACATGTGCAACTGCCAGGTCAAGTTAATCACCCCCGGGGTTGGGACACTGATTTATCACATCAAAGAAAATTGCACTCTTATCAAGTAGAAACAGCCTGGTATAATCAGTGGAGTAGCTATTGTGATACAGCCTGCCGCGTTCCTGAGTGTCTGGCACTTGAGAATAAAAATGATGAGGTACTCATGGTATTTGAAGACCTGGACGCTACCGGATTTCCAGAACGACGATCCTCAGTTAACCTGATTGAATTGAAAACTTGTTTGGCCTGGCTAGCTAATTTTCATGCAACTTTTATGGGTGAGCAACCCAAAGATTTATGGCCAGTGGGTACTTATTGGCATTTAGATACCCGTTCTGATGAATGGGAAGCGTTAAGTGATAACGCTTTAAAAAATGCGGCAAAGGCTATCGATCAACAACTAAGTTCCAGTCCTTATCAGACTTTTGTACACGGTGATGCCAAACTCGCTAATTTTTGTTTTTCTCAAGATGGGAAAAGTGTGGCGGCAGTGGATTTTCAATATGTCGGTGGTGGCTGTGGTATGAAAGATGTTGCTTACTTTATAGGGAGTTGTTTAGATGAAGATGCCTGTGAGCAACTTGAAACCCAGCTGCTAGATTATTATTTTCATGAACTGAAAAATACATTAGAATCAAAACAAAAAAAGGTTGATGTGGATGTGGTTGAGAAAAATTGGCGTGATTTGTATCCCGTAGCCTGGACTGATTTTCATCGCTTTCTCAAAGGCTGGAGTCCTGGACATTGGAAAATACACAGTTACAGTGAGCGATTGGCTCGTGAAGTTGTAGCTCAGTTGAAAAACCTTACGTAGGAATATATAGTTCCCACGCTCTGCGTGGGAATTTATACAGGGACGCTCCGCGTCCTTGTGACGCAGAGCGTCACAAGCGGCGTTCCCACGCAAAGCGTGGGAACGATTACAGTGTTACTTCGATACACAATATGAAGCTTAGTTCTAGTAACCTTTTTTTACTCAGTCAATGTGCAATTTCTGCAGCCTATCAAGCAGGGCAGATAATTTCAAACTACAGTGATCGATCAGTTACTGTAAAGAAAAAACAAGGTGGAAACACACTGGCTTCACAGGTTGTCACCGAGGTTGATCATTTGAGTCAAGATTGTATCTTGCAAACGTTACTTCCTACTTGCGAAATGTTTGATCTGGCTTTATTGTCGGAAGAAATTCCTGATAACCGAGAACGCCTGGAAAAAGATTATTTTTGGTGCATTGACCCGCTGGATGGCACCCTTCCATTCATACAATCTACACCTGGCTACTCTGTTTCTATAGCTTTAGTAGCACGTGATGGGAGCCCCGTTATAGGCGTTATCTACGATCCTGTAGAGAAAACCCTTTACCATGCTATTAAAGGGCGTGGAGCTTTTCGAAATGGTGAGTCTTTAACTCTGAAATTGACTTCAGCAACATCAGAACAAGCGTTGACATGGGTTGCAGACCAAAGCTTTGAGCAACATCCCCTTTTTTCAACCGTGATGATGGAGCTGGAAAATATCGCTAACCAAATCGGCTATGCTGGCTTAACGACATTGTTACAAGGAGGCGCAGCCATGAATGCCTGTTGGGTGCTGGAGAAACAACCAGCCTGCTATTTCAAATTCCCAAAATCACTACCTGGCGGCGGCAGTCTGTGGGATTTTGCGGCTACAGCCTGTATTTTTCAGGAAACTGGAGCTTTTGTAAGTGATATAAACGGAAATCTCCTGGATTTAAATCGCCAAGAATCGACTTTTATGAACCACCAGGGGGCAATATACAGCTCCAATGCTTTGCTAACAGAGAGAATCATAGAATTGTACGACAAGCTCAAGACAAATAGTTTATGAAGGAGTTGTTTATCGTTGAAGGTGAGTCAGCAGCAAGTAGCGTACGACAAGCAATGCATAAGCCAAGCCAAAGTGTTCTTGCTGGCCAGGGGAAGCTGATTAATGTGGAAAAAGCGAATTCTACCAAGGTATTGGCCAATCAAACTTGTCAGAAAATTTTTGAGTCATTAGGATGTGGTATCAAAGAGGACTGTAACCCCAAGAGTTTATTGTTTTCTCGGGTATTGATATTAACGGATCCTGGTGCAGACGGTGCTCATGCACGTATCTTATTAGTGAGGCTTTTTTATTCTTATCTTAGACCGTTGATTGACTCAGGGGCTGTGTCAGTTATCCTCCCACCATTATTTCGTCTTGTAGATACACGAACATCCAATCATCAATATGCTTGGGATGAACGGCAACAGATTCAACTACTCAATAACAAGTCCAACTCCGATAATATAACTATCACCCGATTCAACGGTGTGGCGCAATTTTCAGTGGCAGAATGTAGCCAGCTTCTATTGCATTCGGGCACACGCAAACAAATAGATTTAACGCCCACAGAAATGAGTAATGCCTAGTCGCTACAATATTAGTGATGATGCTAACATTCATCTTTTATTGGCTAAGTTGAATGTTGATTTAGGCCCCGTACCCAACCGATATAATCTAGCGCCAACAGATCAAGTTCCTGTGATACATCAATGGGAGGGACAACGTCTTATCAGTGATATGCGGTGGTGGTTAGTGCCTCATTGGAGTAATGGTCCTTCAACGGACTATCCTATGTTTAATGCACGATGTGAAGTATTGGAAGAAAGTCGAGCATACTACGGTTGTTTTCGTCATAAACGCTGCATTATTCCTGCCCATTCTTTTGTTGAATGGCAACACACAGGTCAACAAAAAATACCCTACTTATTTTCAGCAGTCGATCAGGCTATGGCTTTTGCCGGGTTGTACGATTACTGGACAAATGGTGTCGAACACGTTTTATCGTGTGCAATCATCACTACAGTATCATCACCCGAATTTGAACCATTTCATCCACGCATGCCTGTTATGTTAACCTCGGAGAGTGCTGAATTATGGCTGGATGAGAAACAAGATACGGCTATGCTTTATCAATTATTTGAGCCTGTACTACCTTATCCCTTACAAGCCGTCGCTATTGATTCCCAGTATGGCAATGCCCATAATAAGGCTGAGCCAATTTTAGTGGGGGATAGGGTTGTTTTGTGACAAGCCTGTTGTCCAAGTTATGTTAGTTTACCTCTGTATTTCGTTTGAGACCGTAAGCAGCGCACCAAGAATCATAAGAAGCTAGAATTCAAACTATTTGCTCGGTAATATTTCTGAAGGAAAGGTTTGAAATATATCGTTTAATTATATATACTTTTAAATATAAACTTATATTGTAATTGAGCCTATAAATGCAACTCTCATCAAAAGATCTACGTTTTCATACAAAATCTGCTCTGGATGCCGTTAAACGTGGTGAACAAATCGAAATCACCTTTCATGGAAAGGTTGTCGCGGTTATGGTTGCTCCTGAAGCAATAACTAAATCCGTAACAAAAGTAAATGTAGAAGATGTTTCTGCTTTTGGAATGTGGGCAGATCGTGACGATATGGCTGATGTTGATGCTTATATTCGGGAATTAAGAAAACCACGGTTCAAGCTTTGATATTAATTGATACCTGCATATTGATTAATCACTTTCGAGGTGATACTCCAACAACACGTTTCCTATTGGAAAATAACAGGGAGATGAAAATCTGCTCTGTCACTGATATGGAGATATCTCAGGGTGTTCGGAATAAAGCTGAACTTAGGTGTTACGAAAAATTGTTACAGGAACTGGGTATCCAGATTATTGACCTTAATGAAGAAATATCAGTAAAAGCTCGTTTATGGGTAAGGTCATTTGGGCTTTCTCATGGTTTATACCTTGCTGATGCATTAATTGCCGCAACAGCTAGCCGTTCATGGGTATCAATTGATCAGTGTCAATTTGAAAGACTTTCATTTTTTAGATATTCAGCTTGCTTCAATAAAGCACTGAAAAAATGGGCGGTCTATTCGGTATACAATAAGATTTCGCCCTTATTTAACTCAATGGAATCTCCGCTCCAGCGCTGATACTGGCCATTAATATGCGCATCCTCCAACGACAAGCCAAGCTTGCGAAGATAAATTAGGATACTTCTAATAACCGTAGGCTTATAAGTTGTGCCATAGGTGAATGTGGGTAATAGCTGGACATTTTGGGTGGAGATAATCGTCCCGCGAACCATGCTAGCGCCAGGGCGTTGGCCTAGCTTGCCCAGTACGACAATAGTGCCTGCTTTCATATTGACACCCGTGAAATCACCGCTATCGCCGCCAATTGCAATTAGACCTCGCCGCATACCATTGCCGACTTCATTTTTTGCGTTGCCGTAAATAATAATTTCACCACCTTGAATGCCAATTGAACTGCCTCGTACAGCGCTACCTACCATGTGTCCGGCATCGCCTTTGATGCAAATACGACCTCCAGATATTTCACGGCCTACCCAGTCGCCTGCATCACCTTCAACGATAATTTCACCACCGGTCATTTCGGCTCCCAGATGCGCACCGACATTGCCAGATATTTTCAGAAGTCCGCTGCTCATACCCGAACCCACCAGTTTTACTTTGGACAGATCTCCTTCCACTTCAACCGAACCTTCTTTTCCTTCATCGCTAATGGTGAAAAAATCACCCAGGGTTCGTTTGTTATTGCCATGAAATATTGTTAAAGATTTAGCTTCTGCTACTGTCTTTCCTGATAGCTGGTCTGGTGAAATGACATCAGCTTCTAAGGGGACTTCCGGTAAGGTATGTAAACTTAACTTCATGATTAACCCTGCAATAATTTATGCAAATATAAATGAAATTGTCCCAGATTACCCCCATAATTTCCGGCTGTAATTTGTACGACACCTTCTCTAACGGCAGCCTGTATTCCTAAGCGCATAGATTCACCAACGGCTTTTTCATCCAAACCGTCTATCACGATTTCCAGAACACAAGTCACTT
>JAUXDP010000068.1 GCA_030618325.1 Methylococcaceae bacterium
CGGTGAAACCTGACTGTATGCTAGTATCAAGACACTAAGCGTAAAGCCTAAAAAACCACTTCCAACATCACCCATAAAGATTTTTGCAGGCGGCCAGTTTAGAATCAAAAAACCCAGGCATGAAGCTGCGAGGAGTGCTCCAAGCCAGACCATCTCGGTATTAACAAACCACATAAACCCGGCAAGAGAAGCAGAAACAAATAGTGCCTCTGAGCCTGCAATGCCATCTATACCATCCATAAAATTAAATAAATTCAGCATCCAAACCAAAAACAGCACGCAGAAAAAACTTCGGACCAAGCTAAAGTCCTGCAAAAGGAAAACTACGATTATCGATGCACTTATATGAACAGTTAGACGCCAACGTGCAGCAATATGCCGATGATCATCCCAAAAACCGATGCCAGCGATGACCAAACCAACTGAAAATGCGCCCAATAACCTGAAATCTAACAGGCCATTGAAAAAGCAGAGCAGTACAGAAAAGAAAAAAGTTACAACGATGGCTAAACCACCACCTCGCGGCGTCGGTTGTTGGTGCGAACTACGGTGAGTTGGTACATCTAGCAAATGTTTAAGTGCGTAAGACCTCACCCAAAAAGTAAAGCCTAAAGTAATTAGCACGACCCCTGTTAACAAGATAGCAACTAACATTAGCTGCTTTTGGGTTGATGGCTGAGATAGTCAGCTACGGTTTTCCTGATACCCTCTGAAACAGGAAAAGGTGGCTGCCAATTCAGAATCTCTTGGTTTTTTTCAATATCAACTTGCAATGATTCGCATAATTTTTCAACTTCCTGGCGTTTATGAACTAGCGTAGCAAGAAAATAAAGCCATTGCACAGGAAAAGGCAGAAGCCTGGCAGATTTTTGCAAATATTCTGCGATTAATCGAATTAGTTCAGGAGTAGGCAGGTCCTGATCATCCGAAACCAAAAATACTTCGCCGTCTGCTTTAGGATGCTCTAGACAGGTTTTGATTAAATTACACAGATTATCAATACTTACCATACTTCGCTTATTTTTAACGCTAGCCAAAGGGATCGGTAGTCCTTTGTTGATGAGCTTAATCAAACGCAAAAAATTACCCTTAACATTTGGTCCATAAACTAGTGGGGGCCTAATAATGACTACCTCAATGCGGTTTTTTTTACGAATAGATTGCAATCCCTGTTCAGCATGCCATTTTGAAATGGCATAAGGATCACTTGGATTTACTTCATCAGATGCTGAATATACCTTCTCCGTTTGTTCGCCATTAACTTTGATGGTACTTAAAAATATCAAACGTATTACACCGCTATTTAAAGCTTGTTCCGCTAGATTTAAGGTTCCCTGTGTATTTACTGCTTCAAAAGCCGAAAGTGGATCTGTCTCAGTTTCCTGCATGACATGTACCCGAGCAGCTAGATGAATCACAATATCAACTTCCCGTAATGCTTCTTTCCAGTCAGTGTTGCTATTAATTTCTCCAACAATAGCTTTATCGATGTTATTTGGGCAAGAATCGGCTATCGTTCTGGATCTATAAGTGCCCCTGACCTTAAATCCTTCAGCTACCAATTGCTCACATAATACACTTCCCACAAACCCATTGGCACCGGTAACGAGCACTCGAGTCATTAAGGTAGCTCCTGATAAAGCTGCATTGTTTCGTCTATCACTTTTTCTTCAGAAAAGTCACGCTTAACTTTGACTCTTCCCTGTCGCCCCATTTTTTCTCTTAAATCCGGTGATTCAAGTAGCCTTGCCAAGGCTTCGGTTAATTTTTCTACATTCTTTGGTGGAACAAGCAGACCATTAACTTCATTTTCGACAATTTCGCTACAACCCGGCATATCTGTTGTCACAATAGCTCTACCGCAAGAAGCGGCTTCAATCAGTATCCGTGGTACCCCTTCCCCATAAAAAGTAGGCAAAACAACAATATTAGCTTCAGCGAGTAAGGCAGGCATATTTTTTACTGTTCCCAGATATTCTATTAAGCCATCAGCATGCCATTTATCCAGGGTTTTCTGGTCTATGGAATTAATAGTATCTTGATCGACTATCCCAGCAACTTGTATTGAAAAAGCCATGCCTTGCTTACGCAATTGCTTACCCGCTTCAACTAACTCTCCTAAACCTTTATCCCAAAGTAAGCGAGCTGCAAATAGCAACACAGGTTTAGAATTTTGTTTTTCTGGAAGGTGTTTGAAATCTTCTGTATTAACTCCTGCACCTAAAATCGTAATGGCCTCGTGATCCTTACATAATCCTGTACGCACAAAGTAGTCCCGATCGGTAAAGTTTTCAAAAATCAGCTTACGTTTAACTTTAGTGCTTGCCAGTTTATATAAACTTCGAACAATGGGTCTAACCACTCGAACAGCAAAGGAGTTTCCAGAAAAAATCACCCCAGTTCCAGTGATACTGAGAAGATAAGGAATTTTTAAAACATGGGCAATTAAGCCAACTGAGATGTTTGGCTTGATAGTTATCGCATGAATAATATCTGGCTTTATTGACTTAAGAAGGCTGTATAAATCTACTAAACGTACAAAATTTTGAAACGGGTTTATTGATTTACGGTCAATATTCCAGGTATGGCAGATAAACCCCTGTTTATTCAGTCTATCGATGATTGCTGAATCTGTTTGACCCATGACAATATGCACTTCGTTGCCTGTTTTTAAATTCGCCTCGGCACGCCGAGTCCAATGTAGATCAAAATACCAATCTACATTGATGACGTAAACAAAAATGCTAGGTGTGAGCATTAATTGTTATTGTTCTGCTGTTCTTGAAGCCAGGATTGAAACATCAGAATATTCCATAAATCATAATGCCACAATCTTTGTCCCGATAAATGCTCCTGCCATTTTTTTCGGATAGGTTGAGCATTGAAAAAACCTTCACGTTGCAATCGCTGTTCATTTAATAAATCTTCAGCCCAATCACGTAATGGCCCACGCAACCAGGAATCTATGGGTACGGCAAATCCCATTTTAGGACGATCCATCATAGCTTGAGGAACGTATTGATACAAAACTTGCCTTAATAGCCATTTCCCTTGCCCATCTCTAATTTTCATTTCCAAGGGTAATTTCCAGGCAAACTCAACGACGCGATGATCTATCAAAGGAATACGTGATTCCAGGCTCACTGCCATGCCTGCCCTGTCAACTTTGGTCAAAATATCATTTGGCAAATAATTCATTGCATCCAGACACATCATTTGATGATAGATGTTATTTAGTGGTGTTGGGTCATTATAGTCCGTTGATAAATCATGCCCGCCGATAACGATTTCAGCAGGATTATCCCATTGAGACATCATTCGGCGGTATAAAATATCCCTGCCACCTTTAGCGAGTACTGGCGCCAGTTTATGTAATTTGTCACCACCTATACCGGCTCGAAATGATTCATGCAATGGGCCGGCTAATTTCAGGATTTGATTCCAATAACTGACTGGTACAGCTAATAATATTTTTGCCAGAATAGGTCGAAGAGGTTCTGGAATTATAGCCAGTTTTTGCCAGGCAAGAGTTGTTTCGAAATAACGCTTATAGCCACCGAAAAACTCATCACCACCATCGCCGGACAAGGAAACAGTAACATCTTGTTTTGCCAATTGGGATACTAGAAAAGTTGGCATTTGCGAGGAATCAGCAAAGGGTTCATCATAAATGCTGGGTAGTGAAGGAATTACCTCCATCACCTGCTCTGGCCGCACATACAATTCCGTATGTTCAGTTCCTAAATGATTCGCCACCGCTTTGGCATGTTCAGCTTCGTTATAACCCTCCTCATGAAAACCTATCGAAAAAGTTTTCACTGGTCTGCTAGATTGAGCCTGCATCAAAGCCACTACCGTAGTGGAATCATAACCGCCAGAAAGAAAAGCACCGAGGGGCACGTCAGCCACCATTTGCCCAGAAACTGCTTGTCTAAGGATGTTGTCAAGTGCTTTTATTGCCTCTTCATCAGTGCCAGAAAACTGTTGTGCCTGCCCTTGCTCGGCAGCCTCAAGCATAGACCAATAGGGTACTGGTTCTGGAATATGGTTTTTCTGGGTATTTATTTCTAGATAAGTGCCTGGTGTTAATTTATAAATATCATGATAGATAGAATGGGGAGCAGGAACATGATTAAACCTTAACATCAAGGTCAAGGCATCACGGTTTATGTTTCCTTCCCAGGAAGGGTGTGCTTTAAGCGCTTTTAATTCGGATCCAAACAGAAATGTGCCATTTTGATAGCCATAATAAAGTGGCTTTTCTCCCATGCGATCACGAGCAAGAGATAATGTTTTTCTTTGCCGATCCCAAACAGCAAAAGCAAACATCCCCACGCATCGTTGTAATGCCTTTTTTAGCCCCCAGGTTGCTATTGCTTCCAGTAAAATTTCCGTATCTGAATGGCCTCGCCATGCTATTTGCTGGGTTTTTTCCAATTCCTGACGAATTTCCAGGAAATTGTAAATCTCACCATTGAAGGCGATGACTAAACGACCACTTTGCGACATCATCGGCTGATGTCCTGCTGGTGAAAGATCCAGAATTGAAAGACGCCTATGCCCCAAAACCACGCCATTATCCTCATCAAACCATGCTCCGGAGTCGTCCGGTCCACGATGAATAATCGTATCGTTCATCCGGTTAATGATGGGGTGGCTATGTTGTTGTGATACTGATTGGGTGTAAATAAAACCGCAAAATCCGCACATTTAATTTAGTCCGTATAAACAATGGGGCATGGTTGCCTGAGAATAGAATTGGTAAGTACTAAAACCCAATATTGGTAGTATGCTTTTCTATGTTTAATCAACAATATTGATACCATATTTGCTGAATAATGAATAAAGGGTTGGGCGAGTTACACCCAGCAATTTTGCAGTTTGAGATATGTTGTTATCAGTATAAGCTAGTGCTCTTTTAATGGCATTTGTTTCGGCCATTTCTCTGACTTGTTTGAGATTTAAGGGTGCTGAAACATCTTTAGATTGTTCCATTTCCAAATCCTCAAGTGTGATATTTGCTCCATCGCTCATGATCACCGCACGTTTTACTTTATTTTCAAGTTCGCGAATATTGCCGGGCCATTGGTAGGTTTCTATAGACTGTGAGGCATCTTCCGTAAAACCTTTAATATTTTTATTGTTTTCAGTTGCGAAACGTTTTAGTAAGGCTGTAGCAATGGTGATCGTATCCCCACTTCTTTCTCTAAGCGGTGGGATGTTGACGGTCATTTCACTGATTCTATAATAAAGGTCTTCTCGAAACGATCCTTCGGTGATTAATGATTGTATATTTTGATGGGTGGCGCAGAGGATACGAACATTAATGGAGATTTCTTCTCGCCCTCCCAAACGTTCGATTGTTCTTTCCTGAATAAAACGCAATAACTTGGCTTGTAATGGGTAGGGAAGATCGCCTATTTCATCAAGAAAGAAAGTTCCTCCGTTAGCATATTCAATTTTACCTTTGGTTTGCTTGTTTGCCCCGGTGAAGGCCCCTTTTTCATAGCCAAATAACTCGCTTTCAAGCAGGTTCTCTGGAATAGCGGCACAATTTACAGCAACAAATTTATTTTCAGCCCGGTCGCTTAAACCATGAATCGCTTTTGCAAGGACTTCCTTGCCCGTACCACTTTCACCTAATAACAAGATGCTGACATTGGTCGGTGCAATTTTTTCTATAGTCCGGGATAGTTTCAGCATCTCGGGGCTAGATGCTATTATTCCTGCTAAAGGCTCCTTGGTTTGCTGCTGCAGGCGAATATTATCTTTTTCCAGGTCACCCAGTTGGTACGCCCTGTCGATAATTAGGGTAAGGACATCAAGATCAACCGGTTTTTGGTAGAAATCATAAGCGCCCATGGCAATCGCTTTGATAGCATTGTCTCGGTCATCATTACCAGTAACCACGATAACCTTGGTGGTTGGTGCCAGTTGTAATATTTCTTTTAATGTTTCCAGTCCTTCACTGGCATTTGTGGGGTCTGGGGGCAAACCTAAATCAAGTGTCACTACACTCGGAGTATGACGTCTTAGCGCGTTTATGGCTTCAGTTCTATCTCCAGCTAAGACGGTTTTATATTGATCAAATCCCCATTTGAATTGTTTCTGTAGGCCAATATCATCTTCTACAACCAGTAGTGTTTTTTGACTTTTCAATACTATCCCCGGTTTTCCAGCGGAAACTTGATAGTAAATGTGGTTCCCTCACCTGGTGAACTCGCTACATCGAATTGACCAGAATGTTTAAGGATATAGTCGCGCGCTTCATAAACACCTATACCCATACCGGCGTTCCCTTTTGTTGTGTCAAAGGGCTTAAAGAGTCTCTCGTTAATAAATTTTTTATCCATACCAAGGCCATTGTCTATTATTTTAATTATAGCCTGTTCTTGGTCTTGAGTCAGTTGCAGCTCAACCTTGCCAGTTTCGGGAGTTGCTTCCTGGGCATTTTGCACTAAATGCCCAAGTACAGCAGTCATTTTCCGTTTTTCTCCTTTTACTAGGCATAATTTTAGTGTGGTTGAAGTGGTTAAAGGTGGTTTAAGGCTCACCTGTTGTATGGTTACATCGGCAATTACATTTACCAAGTTGATGTTCTGAGCGCTGTCAGGTTTGATTTCTCCTTTCTTTAACTGGGCAACCAAGTGTTGCATTTTATCAGTTACATTTTTTAAGGTTTCTATAGAGTCATCAATAAACTCGGGATTATGTTTGTGTTTTTCGGCATTTTTTACAATCAAAGATATTTGTGCGACCAGATTTTTTAAGTCATGAACGATAAAGGCCGAAAGACGGTTAAAGGCTTCAAATTGCCTTGATCTTGATAGTTCATCGCTGGCCTGATTGAGAGCTAAAGCGTTGGCTAATTGCATGCCCACTGTTTTTAATAGGTCATGATCTTCCCAGTTGAGTTGCCTCAGAACTCGGGCTTTGGTTAAAACTACAAAAGCAACCATCTCATTCTGCTGGAAAAGTGGAACAATCAACCAGACATTATTTTTTTCTGCATCCCAGATGCTTAAGTCCAAGTCGTTATACACCTCCGTTTCCTTATAATATTCTACGAAATCTATTACCCATTGATTGTTTTGAATAAACGGGATAAAAGCTGTCGTAGCCTTGATGAGTTGCTTCGGTTCAAATCCCAGATGTGATTCATCTGAAAGAGAATAATCGTCCTGCTCATTTTTTAACCAGATGCCACCTCCGGAACTATCAACCAGATCTGCCAGGGTTTGAATAATAAAACCTGATAATTCATTGATAGATCCCTGTCGAGCGATCGTTTTACTAAGTTTGATCCATTCTTCCCGATAATCATAGTGATAGTGAAAGAAATGTTTGCTGAAATACACTTTTGCTAGTGCTCTGATCTTTCCGGAAGTGAATAAAATGACCAGTAGTAATAACGCCAGAAAGACAAAGAAAATTTGTGCGATTTCCCCCCAGCTTCCGCCGTAATCACGGATATAATATCCGGCAAGAGACATCGCTAATAAATATAGTCCTGTGCCTGTCAAAATTGTGGTGTGGAAGACTATTTTTCGGGAAATTGTGATTTTGATACCTTCTTCCTGAAGCCTGTTAATCGAAATGGCCAGTAAAGGGATCACCATTGCGTTAATAAGGCCGCGGGAATCCCAGAGCTGAATATCGAGGCTACCAAACAAGAGGGACTTGCTATAGACAATGAAGTCAGAAATAAAGATTACACCCAGGCCAAGGCAAAGAAACTTAATGGCCCAGCGATGCTCAATGTCGGTATTGCGAAATAAATTTTCAACCATCATCAGACCCAAAACTGAAAAGATCAAATGTGCGATGAGTCGTGGGTCATGGCCAACAAGTTCCTGGAATTGATCTTGTAATTTAGCTGAAACTTCAAGACTAAAAATCAATAAAATGAATAATAACGCAAAATAGTTTAGGCTTGAGGCATTGAGGAATGCCAAGTAATGGCTGTCATAGTTTTGTCTTGCTATTAATATCCCTAAGAAAAAGAACCAGGCGGTATTTCGTAATGTTTCAAAAGGTAAGGTATCTGAAGTGAAAAAATGATCATTTTGTAGGGTAAAAGTAATGTAGCCACTCCAAAAAATGGAAAATAGGACGGCAATGATAAAGGGCCAGGGGAAAGGGTTTTTTCTAATCCCGGCAACAGCAAGGAGCAACAACAGGGAGTACGCTATCGTAGCAATTAGGTAACTATAATAACTATAGCTTTCCATATTGGTTTTTCAAAAAGATGAGCTGAGCCAGTTTTCACCGAAATTATTTAATATCACTTCGGCATCTTTATATTGAGGTAGAGTGGCTTGTGTAACCAAAATAATTTGTAATTCAGGGGATGAATTTCCGGTTAAACGCTTTATCAATTGGAACCATTTAGCTTGATAAGGGTTGGCCGTGTGGTTTTGGCCAATCAGATACCAGCGTTGGACTAGGATGTCTTTATACGAACTTCTTAGAATTGATTTATCAACGTTTAATACTTCGTCATGGTATTTTAACTCTGAGTAGCCAGTGCTGTTGATACGCCATTTTGGGTCTTTTGGTTTGATCAAAATATGTTCTGAATTGACGAGTTCGGATCCACCCTGTGATTCTTCTCCAAAATTTGCTTGGTATAGTCCTACTATATGGTGATTTTTTTTGAAGTAGTGCATTGCTTCCGCTGTAACGCCTTTAAAAGTAGGTGTCCAGCTCCAGCCTGGATCTATCACGGGTTGCCAGTTTAGTTGTTTCAGAGTCGTGAAATCATTAATCAGATGGCTGCTTTCTATTTGTTGTTTGGTCAGAAAGGTGGAGGTTAAAGGCCAGATCAGGAACATAATACCAATGGCTGACAGAATAACAGTTAATTGATGTTTTTGGTTAGCGGGGGTGGCGGTATCTTTGCTGATAAAATTTTCTGCAGACTCAGTTTCGGAATCTTTCCAGAAAGAACCAATATAGAACATGGCCAAAATAACCAATCCAAAAAAAACAGCGCCGTATAAAATATGATCAACCCCTACTGCTAGCTTCATTCCGCTTAGATGACCAATCATTACAATCATATAGGCACGGAAACCATTGGCAATAATCGGAATCAGAATAGAAAAGAAAAAAAACAGGGCACGTTTCCAGAAACTGGAGTACGTGATATAGGCGAATACGAGACCTAAGGTAATGGAAGCAATAAGATAATTAATGCCACTACAGGCCTCAACAACAGACCAATTTCCCGACGTCAGTGAAAAGTGCATTCCTTCACGAAAAACTGATAGCCCGGTAAAACGTAGCATGGCTACGGTAAAAGTAGCGGTATATTCCATCAGTGATGGAATTAGCGATTCTCCGACGGGTACCATAAGAAAAAGAAAGGCTAGCGGAAAAATCATTTGTAGCGTAATTCGTGTTCCCAAAATCACCCAGATACTACCAATTAACATACCAACTACGGCATATTGCTGTATCACAAGTACATTGATTAAGTTTGCAGTAAGCCAGAGAAAACCACTACTAATAATGATTAACCAAGGGAACTTGTTGGGGGAAGGACACTGGTTTTTATAACGATGTCTTTTTGACCAGACCAGCCAAATACTGATAGGGATAATAATGTAACCATGGGTATAAGTATTGGAGCGAGACCAGATTTCAACGATAGATGCCCAGGTTTCAAAAAAAATCAGAAATGATAATAGAGTAACGACTAGAATACTGAGCAGCGTGTTTTTCCAGCATTTAGGTAAGTTTTGTGGACGATTTTTCAGAAACGGTAAGTTCATTGAGGGTTTTTTGAAAATGAATGCATATTGCATCAAGAATGGAGTAAGAGATAGCCTCTATACTTTAAATGCAGCAACAAGCAATTTAAGCTGTTTTATTTCTGTTTCCGATGCCGATTTGCCATAACGGATCTTGAGATAAAGCGACGTGATTGCATCAATTTTAGTTGTCAGTAGTGGTAGATTGCGTTTGCATCGTGTAGCGAAGTCTTTAGCCCCTTCTCCATTAGCGAGAATAAGACCTTTCGCACCTATTTTACTACAGAACCTCGAATAAATTAACAATACAGGGTCTGAGGGCTTTCTATGGTTATAAAATATCAGCAATATTAATAATGAGGTAAGGGCTATAGTAAGTCCAATGACCCAATATAACATGGTTGCGATTTTTTCAATGCCTAATGCAGATAGAAAACTAGCTTGACTGGCCGAAGTGTAATTAATAATCCAGCGTTGCCAATGATAATCCACGCTATTCCATAATAGCCCCGTTTGCTTAAGCCATTTTCCTATCAGGTTGGCATTATTAACCAGCATAAAACTAACTTCACCACTGGCAATTTGCAGATCTATATTCACATCTTGCTCGATACGTTCAGGGGCAACGGCGGCTGTTGGGTCAAACCTGACCCAGCCACGTTTATCTAGCCAGACTTCTGTCCAGGCGTGGGCATTAGCCTGACGAATTTCCAGAAAATCACCCACTTTATTGAATTTCCCGCCTTGGTACCCTGTAACAACTCTAGCTGGGATATTGGCAATACGCATTAAATATACAAAGGCCGTTGCATAATGACTACAGAATCCAGAACGAATATCAAATAAAAATGATTCGATCGGGTTTTCTGGCATTAACGGGGGTTGTAACGTGTAGTGGAATTCTTGTTGAGAAAAATAGTCCAGTAGGTTTTGGATAAATAGCTCTGGTTTTTGGGAATAACCTTGTAATAGTGTTACCAGTTGAATAATTCGTGCTGAGGGTTTGCCTGGGAGTTGTAAATTTTCAGTATTTTCGAGTTTGCTGATTATTCCTGTATTGAATTTTGGATAAGAGGTGATTTTATATTCGGCTCGGTCATGTGAGTTGTGCCTGGCTAGAAGTTGATATTTAGCATTTCGAGTTATGTTTTGTGGGAATTCAGTTGGTATATCCAAAGCAAATACCCAATTTTTTTCTTGCGCTTCCAATAGTAAAGTGTAGTGATAGGGTGTCTCTGAGGTCCTCACAGAATCCTTTGAGGTATCTGGCTTACTATTTTGAATTTGCGTCCAACGTTTACCGTCTGTGTGAGAAAAAACTGGGCCTCGCCAGTAACGCTCTTGGGGTGGAGGAATTGACCCTGAAAAATTCACCCTGAAAACCAATTCATCTGATTTACCCAGTCGACTAATAGATCCAGGTTCTAACGTATCACTAAGACCCGTTTTTGCACCATGTTTATCACTAAAAAGCATCCATTGAGGTGCTTCCAGACGAGGAAAGAAAATAAACATGGCAATCATAAAAGGAATAGCTTGTGCGACAATCAGACAAGATTGTTTGATAGCAATTCCGAGGTGTGGTCGCTGACTATTCATGAGTATCAATGTACCTAGCAGCATGCAGCAAACGAAGAAAATATAAGCTGCCATGAATATATTTTGTAAGTACAAAAATTGCGAGGCGGCAACAATAAATGCCAAGTAGGTGACTAAAGTGACATCTTTAGGTTTGTTTAGCTCCATCAACTTCAAACCCAGAGCGATAATGAACATGCCCGTCCCTGCGTCTCTTCCGAGGATGGTGTGATGCTGAGCGATTAGCAAGATCAGGCTGCTCAATGTTAGTAGAAACAACAATGGGGGGCTGGGGAGCCATGTTTTTTTCCAGATGCAGATAAACCGCCAGCAAAGTAATAAACAGAATAAACCAAAAATAGGTATTGATAGGTTGAATGCATGAGGTAAGGCAATCAGGCCAATAGTAATCAGCAATGCCATCAAATGCACTTCGTTCAGTGGTTTTATCATATTAATAAAGCGCTAGAGCTTCTAGGCTGTCTCGTAAATGTAGTGCTCCAGAGGCAGGTATTATCTTAATCCCGGGCATTTTTAAACCATAACGAGCGCCTGATTTTTCAGCATCAATCAGCCATCGACAAAGTTGACTTAAGCGTTCTTCCGAGTCGCGACCAGGAGTGTGTTGATAATCCAGCCAAATTTCGTTGTTTTGCTGAGACATATATTCCTTGCTATGCAGGCCTTGGCCTTTTGCAAGTGATTTCCAGTGGATTTGCCGGATAGAATGGCCTGGCTGATAGCGTGTCAGGCCAAAAAAATCTTCACGATTTTTTTTCGGAATCCCTGATCCTGTCGAAATACTGGAGTCATCAGGAAAGGGTGTTTCCAATTCTGCTGGTTTTGGGTAAATCAGAGTTTTATAGTCAAAATTAATTGGCGCCCAGGCCCGAAACAGGCCGAGAGGAAAACTGCTGGAAACAGTAATGGTGCCACATTGACACCATCCCCTTTTGTTGGTCGGCGCATAAAGTGTGACAGGGGATTTATCAGACGAAGATAGGTGGGTTTCAATGGGGTTTTCTCCGGACAGCTTGATTTGCAGGCTTAGATGCTGGACGTCCCTGGAATTTTCAAGATAAACTGTGAATGGTGCAGCTTCACCGGCAAACACAGCATTACTTTTACCTTTTTTAATGGTTAATCCCGCCAGAGATTTAAAGCTGTGGATAATGATTACAAAAAAAATACTTGATAATAAAAAGGCAAGGATATAAATCAGATTGTTGTTATAAACAAAAGCAAT
>JAUXDP010000295.1 GCA_030618325.1 Methylococcaceae bacterium
CCTGTAGCCGTGTGAAATAAAAGATTCAGCTTCTGTTTAGGTACTTTATGCTATTATTTTTTATATCAGATATGGTATGGAATTGTAAATTAACACAATGAATAAAAGGCTCCTTTTTAGCTATATTACTAGCATTCCCAAGAAATGGTTTTTTCAGACTGTTTTTTTTATTGTTTTTATTGCAAATGTAACACCAGGTTTTGCAGCAATGGATCAACTATATTTGGCTAAGGTGAGTGTTGATGAAGCGGCGAGGAGGGTGAATAAAAATCAAAAAAGCCGGGTTCTGGGTGCTAAAACAAAAATTATTGAAGGTAGAGAAGTTCATGTGATAAAAACCCTGTCAGACAAAGGTCGCATTAAGAATAGAAGAATCGATGCAGAAACAGGAAAAGCCTTGAATAAAGGTAATAAAAGGTAGGTTTATGCGCATTTTAGTTGTTGAAGATGAACCCATACTTTGCCAACAAATCCAGCATTTTTTTGCCGAGAAGGGTTTTGCTGTAGATGTTGCAAATAACGGCGCTGAAGGTTTTTATGCGGGAAAAGAATTTCCTGTAGATATTGCCTTGATAGATATCGGCTTGCCTGATTTTTCAGGTGTTGAATTAATTAAAAAGCTGCGGAAGGAAGATATTGTCTATCCCATTCTTATTTTAACAGCCCGTAGCCGCTGGCAAGAGAAAGTGGAGGGTCTGGATGCTGGTGCTGATGATTATCTGGTTAAGCCCTTTCATTATGAGGAGTTATTGGCGCGGGTGAATGCATTAATTCGGCGTTCATCCGGGAATGCTCACCCGGTTTTGACGTTTAAAAACATTGAGTTGGATAGTGTCTCTCAAGATGTTTTTGTTGATCAGCATAGGTTGGAGTTGACAGCTTACGAATATAAAGTATTGGAGTATCTCATGTTCCATCAAGGTGAGGTGGTTTCCAAAGCTACCTTATCTGAACATATTTACGATGAAGATTTTGATCGGGATAGCAATGTCCTTGAAGTTTTTATTGGTCGCTTAAGAAAAAAACTGGATCCGGACGGTAGCAACAACCCCATTGAGACATTACGTGGTCGTGGTTATCGCATAGGCGAGTGAAAGCCAGGGCACTTAGTTTTCGACTGTTAGTTGCAGCCGGTTTGATTCTGGCTATAGCCTTTGGCCTGATGGCCTTCATCTTAGAACAGGGTTTTCGCAACAGCGCAGAGCGGGCTTTGAAGGAAAAGCTGCAAGTTCAGATTTATGCACTGCTTTCAGTGGCTGAATTGACTCGGAAGGGGCAATTAAAAATCACGCCTAACCTGCATGAGCCACGTTTTGCCACCCCAGGCTCGGGATTATATGCTTTTGTACAAAGAAAAGATGGCGCTTTGATCTGGCGATCTGCTTCCGCGCTGGGTGAAAAAAATGTTTTGGTAGCGAGCCTTAGGACTGGTGAAAGTGTGTTTTTAGCTAGCTCTGGTCAATCAGGCCGTTTTGCTCTTCAATATGATGTTATCTGGGAAAGCGATGCTGGCAAAGAATATGAATTTGTTATTACGGTTGCTGAAGAGGCTGCATTTTTAACGGGGCAGGTTGATAGTTTCAGTCAGACATTACGAAAATGGTTATTGCTAGTTGGCTTGGCATTATTGTTAGTGCAATTTATCATTTTACGTTGGAGCTTAAAGCCGTTGCGCACCATAGGAAAGGACTTAGGAGCTATTGAGCAAGGGCGGCAACAACAGTTGCATGGACGTTATCCGCAGGAATTACAGGCATTAGCTAACAATATTAATGGTCTTCTCAGTAGTGAGCGTGCTCATCTACAACGGTATCGAAATACCTTGGCTGATCTGGCGCATAGTTTAAAAACGCCACTAGCTATTCTGCGTGGGAGTCTTGAAGACAGGAATAATAATGAGCAATTAAGGATAACGCTACAAAACCAAATTAGCAGAATGGATGAAATTGTAGAGTACCAGTTGCAAAAAGCCGCCGTTAAAGGGCAAAAACAAGTGACAGGCAGGACAGATCTGGTGCCGATTGTAGAAAAAATTGCCGCTTCCCTCAATAAAGTTTATGTGGAAAAGCACCTGACAATTTCGCTGGATGTGCCAGAAAGCTGTTTTGTTCAATGTGAGGAAGGTGATTTGTACGAACTTTGTGGAAATTTGCTGGATAATGCTTGTAAATGGTGTAAAAGCCAAGTGAAATTTACCATTCTTGCTAATGAAAAAGATTCATTTGTGCGTTTCTCGGTAGAAGATGATGGGCCGGGAATTCCTGATGATAAAATTAATGATATACTCATGCGAGGAGTTAGAGCTGATCAGAATATTCATGGACATGGTATCGGTCTGGCAGTAGTGAATGAGTTGATTTCATTACTTGAAGGCAAGTTGACAGGAGAGCAAAGCAAAACCTTAGGCGGCTTGAAATGGCTGGTTTGCCTTAAATAATCAACAGTCTTAGATTAAACAGTAGCAAAAAGTATATCAACCCCAACAAGATATTATCTTGTGATCTAGGACACACTTGATCTATTTAAACTATCTTTAAAATCACAAAAGTACGTTTTTATTAATTCTGAACTGAATGCAGTTTATGGAGAATCTACATTGGGCAAGAACCGATTAATACTGGAAAGACTCGAGGAAAGAATTTTGCTGGCCGCTGATCCGGTTGCAGCGATAGAAGTAGCAGATACCAACTTTATAAACGAGGATATTAATTTTACTGTCAGTTTTGACAATGAATCGGCAGGCACTGATGTAGGATACCAACCGCACGTGGATGTAGTAGTTGAGAAAGGTATCAAAGTATCCGGTGCAAAATACCTTACTTCTGATGTCACACTGACTGAAGTAGCCGTTTGGGATGATCTTGATTCACGCTGGGAAGATGGTTCTGGTGCGGAGGTTGTTGGGCATCCCCAAGATCCAACCGGTGAGGGCGAAAATGCTAACAATACCGTCGGGTTTATTCAACCTAGTGATGGTAATACTACCGGAGATATTTGGTATTCCGTTCAGCTGCCCTTTGGTAGTTTTGCCCACGATCAACCTAAAGTAGCAATAGATTTTACAGCCAAGCTAGATTCATCTGAAGGGGCAGTCGTCGGCACACCGTTGGGCATTAAAGCAATGGGTAATTTTGCATTTGGTGATGCGGATGCCCTCAATAATCCGGCTACTGATGCTCCGGTTCAAGGTTCTGAAATCACAGACACAATAACCCCCACAGTCTGGACAATAGATAAATCTATTGTTGCCCCGGAAAGTGAAACAGCTACCGGGCCCAGCTTCCCAAGAACCTGGAAGATTGAAATTGATATTGCCGATGGTGAAACAGTAACCGATATTGATATCACCGATGTGATGCCAAACAATCTGGTTTATGTAAATAACTCCATAGCAATTGATATCAGCGGCGCTGAATCCGTCACAGGGCAAACGATTTCTCAAACACCAACGGCTGGGCAAGTCAATAACGCGCCTGATAATCAGCAATTCAGAATATCTACCTTCACTCTCGGTATAGGACGTAGCGGCTTTCTTTTGAACAAAGCTTCCCTGTCTTCTTGAAATATGGGTATTGAAGCAACCGCGCAAACTAGCATC
>JAUXDP010000050.1 GCA_030618325.1 Methylococcaceae bacterium
GCTATTACGTTTATTGAATTCTTATCCTGCTGCCCAACAAAATAATGAGATTAGGAGCGTGGATTCAATAATATGCGAAAGTTTGACGCAGGATTATTGTTCGTCTTCAAGGCGTAGCAACAGGCGCATAGCAAGCTACGCAACTGTTGCTACAACGCAGAAGACGGACAAAAAGACAAGTCAAGATTCGTATATTATTGAATCCTCACTCCTTATCCCGGCAGTTCCGGTTCACCCGGATGCAGGACATGATTCACATCTTGCATCGTTAGCGGTGGGTTATGAGCGCGATCAGCTGTTTACCGATTTTATCTACAGACAAAATTATCACGATTTACTGGATAATCCCGCTGGGTATTTTTCCGGAGCCAAAATCAATTTTTTCGATACGCGGTTACGCTTATTTGAAAATGGAGATTTTAGATTACAAAAGCTAGAGCTTTTAAATATCACTTCAATTAGTCCGCGTAATCTTTTTTTTAAACCCATTTCCTGGCGTATTTCAACGGGTCTTGAACATCAAAATAATTTGAACGATAAATTAACTGTTTACGCCATGGGCGGGGTAGGGCTTTCTTATCAGTTTTTTGAAAATAGTCTCAGTTATAATTTTGTAAACGCAATTGTTGCACACAGTTCAGATTTATCCGATTTTATTGAACCCGGTCTTGGCGTTACCGTGGGACAATTGTTTTACTCTGATTTTGGTACCAGTAAACTTGAATTTGATTCCAGGAATTACCTGGATGGTAACTACCATTTCCAATTAGGCCTGGAGCACAACTTTAATCTGAGTACCAATCAAGCTGTCAGGGTTTTAGTGAAGCAGCAATGGAACAGAAAGGAAAGTTTTAATCATGCTCAAGTATCTTATCGGTTTTACTTTTAATGATGACAATTAGTTTCTCCAGAATCATAGTTTGCCTTGTTGCAGCGTCTTTGTGCGGCTGCTCCGGTTTAATATTTCACCCTTATCGAGCCCATGTCCGCACACCTGAAATGGTTGATTTACAATATGAAGACGTATTTCTGGAAACACAGGATCAGGTAAAAGTACATGGCTGGTTTCTGCCTGCACAGACAGCATTAAAGGGTAGTGTCTATTTTTTGCATGGTAATGCAGAAAATATCAGTACACATATTGCCAGTGTTTATTGGTTGCCTGAACAGGGTTATCAGGTTTTTTTGCTGGATTACAGAGGGTATGGCTTATCGGAAGGCGAACCTGATTTGCCGGAGGTATTCCTTGATATTGATGCTGGCTTTTCCTGGCTGCTTAAGCGGGCGGAACAAAAGCCGGTGTTCATATTAGGCCAAAGCCTGGGCGCCAGCCTGGCTACTTATTTTGTTGCATATAATGAAAATGTCAGGGAGAATCTGGCTGGGCTGGTTAGTGATGCGGCATTTACCAACTATTTTGAAATAGCCCGCCATGTATCAAGCAAACTCTGGTTAACCTGGCCGCTTCAATATCCCATTGGATGGGCAATGGACTATCCTTTTCACCCTATCGAAGCAATTAACAAGATTTCACCCGTTCCTGTTTTAATTGTACACAGTAAAGATGATCACATTATTCCTTTTGAACATGGTGAACAGCTTTATGAAACGGCTAAACAACCAAAATCTTTTCTCGCAACAAAAGGGATGCACGGATATACTTTTTCATCCATAAAAAACAGGCATGTTTTACTGGATTTTTTTAATTCGCACAGCAACTATTGTGGTACGAAGTTCAGCCCATCTATTAATGCCTACTCACCGTGAGTGAGTTAGGCTTCAAGAGGTCATCAATTAAAAATTATGATATCGGCTTAAATCCAGCAAACCGGCGGATAAGCCCCGGCTTTTTTTATGTTGCTCATTAAACCAGTCGTAATAAGCCCAAATTTTTGGGTTGGTACGACGAATCCCGAAACGGCTGTATACCCGTTCGATATCTGCCTCAGTTTTTGCAGTGCGTACCAGATCTACAAATTCCTGCAATTGTTGCTGCTTCACGCTGAAGAAGAAATTCGGATAGCTACCGACAAAACCGGGAACAACTGTCAACGTGTCGTTTTCAGGAATACGCCGAAAATCTTCAGCTATAGTTATGGAAATATTGCTGAGTGCTTTGTTTAAAATGAGGGTGTAAACCAGGTCATTTTCCGGTACAGCGGTTTCAATACGTAACAATGAGAGCTCTGGAAAAGCGCTAATTTCATGACCTTGGAATGTAGCCAACTTACGCAACTGGGTGTTTGTTTTCTGCTGTTTACTTGCAGATTGGCTCTTAGCACATTCATGCTGTAAACAATTCATCTCTGAATCTTTGCCGGAGGCATTACCTAGCCTGGCAATAATTTTAGAAAATAATTCCTGCTTATGATCATCCGTCTGATAATCAATACCGGATTGCATTTCTTTATTGAACAAGGGGTCTAGTAAGCGTGGTCCCTTGATTCCCTCATACCAGCTGTCATAAATCTGCTGGCGTTCTTCAGCTGGTAAAAGACGCAAAAAATTGTTTTCTGCATCCTGACGCAGGACATCCATATAAGTACGCGAAGCGATCTGATGACCAGCAGAGCCATAGACATTAAATCCAGAAACTAAAAGGTAATGCAGACGTTCAAAAATAGGGTAGTCAATAAACCAACCTGTTAAAGGCGTGTTTCCAACAAATCCTCGGGTTACTGTGGCACTATCAAAATGCCGAAAGACAGTTAATGCTGCGTTGCTGTTTTTACCATCACCATCCCAGATAAGGTCAAGATTCAAGCCTCCGTCCGGTATAGTCTTGCTTAGAAAAATATCTTTCTTTTGCATATATTGAGCACCAAGGGCATCAAAGTCCATAAAGCCTAGCAGGCCAAGATGGTCTCCTTCCTCACCCGGCAAATCCAGAACGTAATTGTTTTCAGAGAGAAATTCTGAGACTTCATCCTTAAACTCAGCGTTGGGCTTAGAAAAAAATATCCAGAAGTGATCTTGAATACTGTTTAATGCGACCTGTCCACGGCATACAGGGCCTTTGATGAAGCCTGAAACAAAAAACTGTGCATCATCCAGCAGAAATCGATGACGACTTTGCAGAGGTAAATCATGAAAAGCTTTAAATGGATTGGAGGCAATTTTTGGCTGATAGGATGGTAGAACCGTAATTTCATAGTCTGTCTTAAAAAACAACTGCTCATAGCGTTGTATTTTGTGTTCGTTGAGCGGATAGACAAAATGCGTTTTATCGATGATCGTTGCGGTGTAGTGCCGCAATCGATAATAAAACGGCTTGATTCCTGGATCGTCATAGGGACGAGTCGTGGCAATTTCTTCGATCGGTTGACCAGGAGGTGTTTTGGAACGGACTAATTGGAAAAACTCGGTATCTGTATCATCTTGAAAAAAAAGATGCCCTACAAATAGATGTTCATAAATATAACGTGAAACTAACTGTTGCTTTAAGGATGATCTGTTAAACCAGGACTCCCATTTTTTAACTGCCACCTTAGCCTGTCTGGGTATTGCCTTTGGTGGCTCCACTTTAGCGCCTTCCTGCAACCACTGCATCAAGGTATATTCCTCCTTTAAGGACAATCCTGGCATAGCATACGGCATCCCCCATTGTGGATGCTGACGTTGGTAGGCGTCAAAATTTTCAATGGTAGGGCATTCCTCCTTGCGGGTGAGCTCCAAGGTAAAATTATTATCAAGTTTTCCTGATTCGGGTAGTGGGTGATTGCGTTTCAACTGAATCAGTTTAGCCAACAACGAGTTTTCCAAATTGGCGGTATCAGATTCCCTGCGTTCATTGAGTACCGGGAAAAATTCTTGCTGTCTCCAACCCGCCGTATCCACAGAATCTGTAAACAAGCGTGTAGGATCAGCCGGACTCATTCTGGAAGAATCATAGACTTTTAGTTTTGTAGCGCCACGGTCCAGCCCTTCAAAAGAACTCATTTTTAATTGACACGGCGCATCGTAGCAAGCATGACAAGCAACACAACGATTCTCAAGAATCGGTTTGACATCCTGATTATAAGAGACCTTTTTACTTTTCCGATGTTGCAGCAGTGCCGACTCATCGAGCAGGCGCTGTTTAGGTGCTGTGGGCCCATATAAGGCATTAAAATCTTTACCTTCAAAGACAGTGGCACAGCCACTCATGACCAGTAACGAAATTAGAAAGAGGTGATGTTTGTTTTTCAAAAAGTGCAACATAGTATGGATTTATTGATGCATTTGCCATGTGAATCGGCGTAGCATTCTGTTTTTATAATTGACGATCTCAGTTCTAAAATTCTAAGTTTAACACTGTTCGACAATGCTTCATTGAAATATGCATTTACAGCTAAAGAATTCAGCTTTGATAAGCTCTTTCATTTTTTACTGATAGAATTTGTTTGCTTATTTAACCGGGTGACAGTAGTTTTCAATCCTTATTATTCCATTGCGCTAACTTGAACACTGTATAGTGTAGCAACAAGAGGTTTTTAAGGTATATAATCGAAGACATATTTAGCGATGAGGCTACAGATTAAAAATGTAGGAGGGGCTTTAGCCGCGACCAAAGCAAGTGAAATCGCGGCTAAAGCCCCTCCCACATTTTTTATAAGCACTTTTTGTGGCTTGTTAATAGCCATGATAATCTTTATTTTTTTAATTAATACACTTTCTACTACAAGGAGAACAGAAATGAATCTAAAAGCTAAGTTGCATACGGATTTACAGATTTTGACTATCAGTTCCATTGTCTTGCTTGTCTCTGCATGTGCTGGAGTTCCTAAACCAATCGGTGAGATGGCCAGTGCAAAAACGGCAATTGAATCAGCAATAAGAGTTGAAGCATCGGAATATGCAGCAGTCGAACTGGATAGAGCGCAGAATAAATTGTCACGGGCTAATGCAGAAATGAAAAAAGATAATAACAATGAAGCCCGGCGTTTGGCTGAACAAGCATTGATAGAAGCTGAATATGCCAGTGCCAAATCGATTACAGCCAGAATTAGCACAGGGACAAAAGAAATGGAGGATAGTATTCGCATGTTAGAAGAAAGAATTAACAAATAACTCACTAATTTGATACTAGAAGGAGAAAATACATGAAAATATTAGCGTACCAAAATTTATTAGTGTCAGTATTAGCGGCAATTTTAATTGTGGGTTGCTCTGGGCCTTTACCCAAGAGTAGAGACTTATTAGCTGTTGAAACAGCATATCAAACCGCCAGGAATAATCCTCAGATTATCCAATATGCAAAATCTGATCTGAACGAGGTAAACAATACACTACAAGCAGCAGCGAAGGCTGAAACGGCAGAGGACATGGCATCTTTAACCTTCATTGCTGATCTGAAAATTAAGACTGCGGAAACTGTTGCAACAGGCAAAGTAAGCGAGGCTAGATTTAAAGAATTTGCAGCCAAGAAAAACAGTCTAATAGAAAATGTGCTTAAGAGTGATAATCAACAGCTTCAGAGGGAAGTCTCTGATTTTCAACAAAAGGAGTCTCTGGCGAAACGTGAAGAAGAGGCACGCCTTAAACAGAAGCTTGCTGAGTTAAAGGAAAAAGAAATTAATCGTAATATCAAATTTACCTTGGGTGATGTTCTGTTTGTTACTGGAAAGGCAGATTTACTTCCGGGGGCGACTACCAAAATCGATGAAATTGCAGGGTTTTTACAAAGGTATCCTGATAAAACTCTTTTAATTGAGGGACACACAGATAGTATGGGCAGTGATGACTACAACATGGCCTTATCACAAAAAAGAGCAGATTTTGTTAAGAATGCATTGCAGGAAAAAGGTATTAGCGGCAATAGAATGGTCTCTAGGGGATTAGGTCAATCTCACCCGATTGCAAGTAACAGTACTGTTGCTGGACGTCAATCAAATAGACGAATAGAAATAACAGTACAAAATTAATTATACAAATACACTGTTGTCCCGTTGACATCATTGAAAATTGCTCCTTCTTAATGGTATTACGGGATGTAAACTGCTTCATACAGATTGTGTGGACATGAAAATAGAGCAAAGTTTTTTACACTGTCATTCCGGCATGCTTTTAGCCGGAATCCAGTGTTTTAATTCTAGATTCCGGCTAAAAGCATGCCGGAATGACGGTCTGAAAGTTAAGGGGACGGCAGTGGTACAAATAAGGAAAAAAAATGAAAAAATTGATGATGGCAGTTGTTTGGTCCGTTGCAATACTAGTAACCAGCTTAAATGTTTACGCTGATGACAAAATTGATGCCGAAAAAATTGTTACACGAAGCGTGGAAGTTCTGACAAATTTTGCTAATGACCCAGAAATGAAATGGTTTCAAAAACATATTAAAGATGCCAAGGGTATTTTAATCATACCTTCATTGTTAAAAGCAGGTTTTATTTTTGGCGGTTCAGGCGGAACCGGTGCAATGTTAAGAAATAATGTCAGCAATAAACAATGGAGTTCTCCAGCCTTTTATAGTATGGGCTCAGTAACCTGGGGATTACAGATTGGTGCACAGAAGGCAGAGGTGGTATTGCTGGTTATGACCGATAAAGGGATGGATGCTTTGTTATCAACAAAACTGCAATTAGGTGCTGATGCAAGTGTGGCAGCGGGGCCGGTTGGGGCCGGTACGAAAGCAGCAACAGCAGATGTGTTACAGTTTTCTAGGGCTAAAGGGGTTTTTGGTGGGCTTACCTTGGAAGGTTCGGTTATCAGTCCACGCGATAGCCTTAACGGCGCCTATTATGGTAAGTCGGTAAGTCCTCTTGAAATTTTAGTAAAAGAAGAAGTTAGTAATGTTCAAGCGGATAAACTGAAAACTACACTGACAGTATTATCTAAATAATTGTTAGGCTGATAGACCTTGGTTGATAGTGGTTCTGTATCTTTGAGCCACCGTAATGAATTTAGCAACAGTGTCTTTGGAGGCCAAATCGCTTGGCAATATTACTTTTAGGGATCAGATTAAATGACTTGTGCCAGTTTTGGAAGTTATTTGATAGCGGTTTCTCCATACCCACTATTCTGACTCAGTGGGTATGGAGTTATTGGACGAAAGTTAATCAGCGAACATGGCCTTGAGCAAAGTTCTTATCGACATCATGTCGAACAAAAGATGGTGTTTAATAAAAAAATACAGATCTAGAAAACCAGGCTCCTCTGAATATTTAGCTAAGTAGCCTTACTTTCTGGGCTTCGAATTCAGCATCCGTTAGAATGCCTTGATTCTTCAATTCTGCGAGTTTAGATTTTTCATCGGCAAGTGATGAGCCTGCAACTTCTTTAATATAGGCACGTCGTATGTCTTCCGAGTGAGCGAAGGAATGTAGGCTGCGCATTTGCATATCTTTGCCACGAACGAGCAAATAACATAATACTCCTAACCAAGGGATGATAATAATGAACAATACCCATATTCCTTTGGCTAGCCCCCCTAAGTCAGGACTACGGAAGACATCGCTAATTACTCCGATGATGACTCATATCCAAGCGACCAGAAGAAAAAAGACGAACATTGGCCAGATAATATTCAACATTAATGTCATTGGATTCTCCTAATTTATAGTTTTTTTTGAGACAGTAACCCAGTATTAATATCAAGGCTACGTGTCTCAGTTACTTACATAGCTTTGATATTTGCTACAAACATTAGTATTTTCTTCGAAATTCAGGATATGATTGAATGTCGAGATTAGTCTGACTAATGTTGTTTGGATAAAATTAAATTAAACAGGTTAAGAAACTCATCGTTATGTAGAGTACCGACATGGCTATCATTTAGACCGTATAGCCTGGTTGCATCAGATTGAATTTTCAAAGGAATTTGTTTTTTGAGTTGCACAACATTGTCGCCACTTTCTCCTGAAATATATGAAAAAAATAGATGATAGGGGATATTATTAGGCCATACCCATTTGTTTAATTCAGCCAGGAAGGGGCTGTCAGGATCTAGGTCTCTCCAAACAGGCAAAACTATGGGTAATGTTTGCACACCTAGTGCTGCACTTTCCATGCCTCCCAAAGGGCTGTTTACAGTGACTAGTAGACAGAGGCTTTGGGCTAAGTCAGGGTGATTTTGTGTATATTTTTTTATGAATGATCGTGCTACAAGTCCACCCATACTATGGGCAGCAATAATGATTTTCTTGAATGCAAATTGGTCCTGGAGTCTGGGTATAGCTTTGAGCAGATAATCGCTAATCATGTCTAATCTAAAACCGGTTGGGTAGTATAAAATCCACGCTTGAAAATGTTGTTCGTCCAGTAAGGAAATTGCATGTTCCCAGTCTTTTGGGCCACCATTAATCCCATGTATAAATAATACGGGAACCTTACTGGCATCATAGGGTTGCAAAAAGAACAGTCCACCACCAATGTGCTCTAAAAAATGAAATGGTTTCCATAGACCTGTTGAGTAATTTTCTGGGGCAAACATATCGTTATCCAACGTTATTATGCGGCCAATATTTTGTAGTCCCCATGACAGCTTCACTTTGCTTTGATAGTCGCTATCGGACTTTTTTAGTTTCCCTTTTATAGAAATGTTATTCAGTGTAATAGTATGGCCAGCTGTAACTAGAATAGGACTTGGTTTGCCATTATTTAAGCTATAGATAGCGGCTTGCTCTGACCATTGATGATTTCCATCTTTATTACGATCAATAAATGCAGCCAAATAATAGGTGCCGGGGAGGGGGGTAAAGGAAAAATGCCCATCCGGTGAGACGCGAGTGAAACTGTCAGTAATGTAGGTTTTCCCTTGTAGACGGTAACGATTTACAATGATGGGTGCTGAATTAGCGGTTACAGTAATGATTGTTCCTTGGATTCCACCTGTGCTTTCGATCAAATTCGCTTGTTGCTGTATTTCCCAAAGTGAACAGGCATTCAATAAACTGAATAAGAGGACGATAATGGTTCGGATATGGAAATTTCTACGGGGAGATTTTGTTTTCATATTTACATATGAGGTTAATTTTGCAGAAGCTTTAATAACATGATAATGAATCAAATATTATTTTACGATATTTTTTAGTTCATCGGTATTTTAAGCTCGAATAGCTTTATCCTGGTTTCTTGTGTTGTAAATTGCAAATTTTATAACTCATGAATTTGATTTTCCAATTATATTTGGAATGATTACATTAAATTTTGTAATAATGTGCGAAGCAGAAATCTAATTACGCCAATCTTATATTATGTCAGATAGTCAAAAGTCCTTCAGTCAAAGTAGTATCTATAAACTTGTCAATAAGCGACTTGGCTTGGTTTTATTGCTGATATTATTAATCGTAGGGTTAAGTAGTTATTTTCTGGAACAGTACAGGCTACTGACAAATGTACAAGAAATTGCAATTCAACGGGCCAACCAATTCACAAAGCAATTTGGGGGTCTTTTAACCAACCAAAAGGCCGTTGACAATGGTAATTTACAAAATTATATTGATGAAGCCCCCCAGTCCAATATCGTTTATTCTGAAGGCATTATCGTCAAAGCTATCGTTCTGGATAATCGTGGTGTCATAGCCGCTCGCTTTAGCCGTGATGATTTTCCCGTTTCTAGCGCTGCTAATAAAATCCTGGAGAAAACCAGTCACGTAAAAATTAGCAATTCAATCCCTATGGAAACCCAGAAAATTGAGATTGATAACCAACTATATATCCTTCTACACTTTCCTGTTAAAAATGCTACCGGCCAAACATTAGGTAAGGCTGTGTTGTTATTTCTACCTTCTGCAGAACGACTAGAATATATTCATAATAGTGTTTTGCAAACAGCATTAGCTGCTATGTTTATCGCCTTACTTACAGTTTCATTTATATACCCCGTCATTATCCAATTGACCCGTCAGTTATCGTCACTTTCAAGGGACCTTCTTAAGGCAAATTTGCAAACGGCCAAAGCTCTTGGTAGCGCTATTGCCAAACGGGATTCTGATACAGATGCACATAATTACCGAGTTACTATTTATTCAGTCAGGCTGGCAGAAGCAATTAAGCTAGATACCAAGAATATGCAAGGACTCATCAAAGGTGCATTCTTACATGATGTCGGCAAAATCGGCACACCGGATCACATACTGCTTAAGCCCGGGCCGCTTAATGATGTTGAATTTTCAGAGATGAAAAAACACGTTAGCTATGGCGTTGATATTATCAGCAGCTCCAGCTGGCTTATGGATGCTGAAGACGTTGTGATGCATCACCATGAAAAATACAACGGCACAGGGTATGCTGCTACAGATGATGAAGTTGTTGCAGGAAAAGACATCCCCTTAGTTGCACGCATTTTTGCCATTGCCGATGTATTCGATGCGCTGACATCACGACGTCCTTACAAAGAGCCAATGGACTTTGATACAACATTGGCGGAAATGGAAAAAAATGTCGGTACTCATTTTGATCCAGAATTATTTAGCACATTCAAATCCATCGCTCGACCACTTTACGATGTATTGGCCAACCGCGATGATGAATTGCCAAGAAATACCCTGACTGAAATCGTCCAAAAATACTTTCTGGATGATCTAGAACATATACTTAATCATGCTTGATTATACTTCGCGCGGTCACAGATGTAGTTTTCTATCGGTTGGTTTTTGCCGATAGGCTGCGTTACTAAAATAGTTGAGTAGCCTGCTATGCGCCCATTTCAGCGCCTTGCTATCGACAAAAATCAGATTGCTATAAAATCTGCATCTGTGACCGCGCGAAGTATACAATGCTGATACATTAACTTGAGAATAAAATGGAAAAAATTTATTTAGCAATCGCAATCATTTCTGAAGTTATTGCAACCAGTTCGCTTAAAGCTTCACAAGAATTCACCAACTTACTACCCAGTTTAATAGTTATAACCGGTTATGGAATTTCATTCTATTTTTTGTCAATGGCACTTAAAACAATAAGTGTGGGTTCAGCTTATGCAATCTGGTCTGGCCTAGGTATTGTATTGGTCACTATCGTAGCTTGGATCTTTTATCAACAAATCCCAGATTTACCCGCAATTATTGGTATGATATTAATCATATTGGGTGTGATCATTATGAATGTTTTTTCCAAAACAGTTTCCCATTAAAATTCTTATAACAATGTCTGTTTAATAACCGTTCCGTGAAGAAAATACAGTAGACAAATAAAGCGCTATTTCATATGCCGCGCGTATTTTTTATCAACACGTTGCTCTAGCCATAGACGAATTCTTTTATCACAAGCAATAACAATATGAATGATTAAACCTACTGCAAAAATATGCTGCCAATCATTCAAGCTAATTGGTGCGGTATGAAATAACTGGTTCATAATGGGCAGGTAGGTAAACGCTAAACTAGCTATAGCCATCGCAGTAATACCCAACCATATCCATTTGTTACTGAACAGGCCCAGGCTGAACATAGAGAAGCGTAATGAACGGCAATTAAGTAAATAGAAAGATTCACCTACTGCGAAAACGTTAACAGCTATTGTTCTGGCCTGATCTTCACTGGCGCCGTGGTGAAGTGCCCATTCAAATAAACCAAAAGAACCAGCAAGTAGCAATATGCCGACTAGAGAAATACGGAATATAAGCTCTCCATTCAGAATAGGTGTAGAAGTTGGTCGTGGAGGCTTAGCCATTAGTCCTGGTTCGCGGGGTTCAAAAGCCAGTGTTAAACCAAGAAATAGTGCGGCGGTCATATTAATCCACAGCGCCTGAACTGGAAGTACGGGCAATATTTCCCCCATTAGCACGGCAACCATAATAACCAGCCCTTCACCTAGATTAGTAGCTAATATAAAGCTGATAAACTTTAACAGATTGTCTAATACACCACGACCTTCCTCTACAGCTGCCTCAATAGTAGCAAAATTATCATCAGTTAATACCATGTCGGCAGCTTCTTTGGCGACTTCAGTACCAGTAATCCCCATTGCTATGCCAATATCGGCCTTACGCACAGCAGGCGCATCGTTTACACCGTCCCCTGTCATCGCAGTAACCTCCCCACTGGCTTGCAGAGCCTCAACGAGGCGTAGTTTTTGTTCGGGTGTGACCCGGGCAAAAACTGAAGTATTTCTTGCGGCCTGAATCAATTGTGCATCAGTCATAATTTCCAGCTCTCTACCCGTATGTACAACAGCTATTTCTCCTGCTGGTATTTCCTTTCTCAAGCCTATTTGTTCAGCGATTGCACCAGCGGTTAGCGCATGGTCTCCAGTAATCATTTTGACCTGAATGCCAGCAGCTTGGCAGGCGGCTATCGCTTGAATGGCTTCTTCCCGAGGCGGATCGATCATTCCTTGCAAACCAATGAATTCAAGCCCATTAGCAACACTATCGTGATCAATATGTTGGGTATCCGAGGGTACGACTAAACGAGCAAAAGCCAAAACTCGTAGGCCTTGTTCGGCCATAAGTTCTACTTGAGTATTAATTTCTGTTGGATACAATGGAGCTTGGTTGCCATTTCCATCTAAAAGCGAGTTACAACGCAGTAGAATACTTTCTACTGCGCCTTTTAAGTAGATAATATTTTCTCTGCTGGTAGTGCTTGAATGCAGGGTTGCCATATACTGATATTGAGATTCAAAAGGTATGGCATCCAATCGTGGCATATGCTGTAGCAGTACTGTGTTGTCTAACCTAGCCTTACGTGCAGAAACCAGCAAAGCACCCTCAGTGGGATCACCAGTAATTGCCCAATCTTGTTCAGTTCGTTTTAATACCGCATCATTACACAGTAACCCAGCTTGCAAACATTCAAAAAGGGCGGGTTTTGTATTGATTTCAAATGTTAAGCCATTCTGTGTAAAGCTACCCTCTGGAGCATAACCGATGCCACTGCTTGCAAAACTTTCTTTACCGGCCCAGAGTTGCTGCACTGTCATTTCATTTCGGGTCAGCGTACCCGTTTTATCGGAACAAATAACTGTTGTGCTACCTAAGGTTTCTACCGCCGGAAGATGGCGAATAATAGCATGTCGTTTAGCCATTCTTGAAACACCAATGGCCAAAGTTATAGTCATTACAGCGGGTAGTCCTTCGGGTATCATTGAAACTGATAAAGCAACAGCAGACATGAAGAGATTCTCCCACGATTCACCGTGCGATAAACCCACAAAAAATGTAATAGCCGCCAAGCCCAAAATTACAAATAATAGAACATGGCTGAATGTTGCTATTTTGCGTGTGAGCGGTGTCGCCAAAACTTGTGCGCTACTAATCAGTTCAGAGATGCGCCCAATCTCGGTATCGTCACCCGTTGCAACAATAACACCCAGTCCAGTGCCATATGTGACCAATGTCGAGGAATACAGCATATTTGTACGATCGGCGAGTAAAGTATTGTGTTCCATTACTGATGCAAGCTTACTGACTGGGACAGATTCACCCGTTAATGCTGATTCATCAATCTGCAATTCACGGCTGCTCAAGAGACGCATATCCGCGGGTACTTTATCGCCCGATTGTAAAAATACTATATCCCCCGGTACTAAATCTCCGGCATCTATCCGTTGTTTTTCTCCCGAACGTAACACGGTGGCTTCGGTCACCAAGGCATAAGACAGCGCTGCCAAAGCACTCAATGCCTTATTCTCCTGAATAAACCCAATAACGGCATTCAGCAAAACCACACCTAAAATAACTCCGGCAGCAACCCTGTCATCAAGGTATAACTTGACTCCGGTTGCTACTATCAAAATATAAACCAGAGCCTGATGAAATTGCAGCAAAAAGCGTAACAACGGTCCCTTGCCTTTTTTTATGGTCAGCGTGTTAGCACCAAATTTATCCCTTCTATTTTCTACATCAAATATATCCAGCCCGGTCTTTGGGTTTGTATCGAGAAGGTCGGTTACTTCAGATTCAGGGAGATGGTGCCAGTGCTTATTTAATAACGTTGTCATGTTGAAAGATTCCTGTCTGTAATTTCGTTATGCCAAAAGGGTCGAATTACTTAGCTCCCTTTAGCTTTGCATTTATGAGTTGAATCTAAGTTATATTTTTTTGTGGCTCATATTACAAATACTTGGCATTCATTTAATCCTAGTGTGATTCTTCACAGTCA